>JBKJTK010000094.1:0-13280 GCA_046590875.1 Chiayiivirga sp. | reverse complement strand
GATCGCGGTCGACGTTGGCGCAGTCGTGCCGGGACAGCCGGGACACCCTTGCGGCGCCCGGAAGCCAAGCATAGGCAGTTCGGTGGCAGTCGCATTGCCCACGCCCAGGGCCCACGTCGGCTGGCCGGCGCGATCGAACACAAAGGCGGCCACGGCGAGCACGTCGCCCTGGTGCGTCACCGAGTAACCCCAACCCGCGCTGGCCGGCGCATACCAGACCGCCGTCGGGAATTGGGTTTCGATGCTGCGGCCGGCCTGGAAGTGCTCGATCGGCTCGACGCCGCTGCGCGTCTCGAGTTGCCAGCGCAGCTCGGCGCGGTCCTCGCTAGTGAATGTCAGTTCAACCTGGCCCACCTCGCTGCCCAGCGCGCGTTGACCATCCCACACGAAACGTTGCAGCGGCGCACGCCAGGTGGCGCCCTGCAGCGCGCCGACGCCCAGATACCAGGTCGGTCGTCCGTCGGCCTCGTAGGTGTACCAGGCCAGTGCCAGTCCGCCCGGGATGGCTTGCAGGTCGATCCCCTGCCCACTACGTGCCGGGTTGTGCCAGGCACCTACACGGGGGCGATGTCGACGTTGCGCATCGCGCGGATATCGATCCGCCACGCGCGGCACGAAGACCAGACTGCGCGGCTGGCTCAGTGCACCCGCCGGCAACTGCGAGAAGACATCGAGGAAGGCGCCGGTCGCGCCGTTGTAGCGCAGGATTCGGTCGTTGCCTGAGGAGCTGACGTACATCCGGCCCTGCGGATCGAACGTGATCGCGCTCGGCCGACTTAGACCGCCCCCGCCGACCGACACAAGCGTCTGCAGAGACCCGTCGCGGGACACATCCACGCGCAGCACCCGATCGAACAAGCCATCGGCGACAACCACCTGACCATCGGGAGCGACCGCCATCGCGACCGGATCCAGCGCGGGTGCGCCCGGGCCGAACAACGCCAAACGTCGCCGGACGCTGCCGCTGTTCGCATCGATCTCGACCAAGCCGCCGCCACTATCCAGCGACCAAAGCGTGCCGGGCACGCTCGCGTCGAGCGCGCGTGGAACCTGGGTGTAGAACTCGGCTTGTCCGAAAACTCCCGCATCGCGCGTCGCGGCGGTGACGGCATCGAAGCGTTGCAACACGTTGAAGTTGCCATCGGCCACGAACAGGCTGCCGTCGTTGCCCACCGCGAAGGCATCGGACAGGCCGGAGCTCAATCCCGGCAGGTCCTCGGCGCGGAACGACCGCAACACGCGTGCTTCACGTTGCCGCGAGAACGGATCGTAGCGTCGGACTTCGCTCGCGATCAAAGCATCCACGCGTCTGCGGTACGGGTTCCAGCTCAGCGCGGATTTTCTCCCCAGTGCCGCCGGCAGGTGACGCTCCGCGATTTCCACCGCGATCAAGCGTCCGCTGGCGCCGTCCAGGCGCAGTACCTGGTCGGTGCCGATGCTCGCGACCAGAAGATCGGACTGGATAGCATCGAAGTCGGACAAACCATCGCCATCGGTGTCGGCATCGGCGTTGTCGCCCACGCCGTCGGCATCGACGTCGCGCCATTCGCGACGATCACCATCGAAGGCATCGGCGCCATCGCCGACGCCATCGCCGTCGACATCGGCGGACTCGGTCGCGTCGAGCGGCAAGGCATCCGCCGCATTGGCGATGCCGTCGCCGTCGCGATCGGGATCGGCGTTGTCGCCCTGCCCATCGGCATCCGTGTCGCGCTGCTCGGCCGCGTTGTCGGGGAAGGCGTCGGCTTGATCCGCCGTGCCGTCCCGATCGCGATCGGCGCTGTAGCGCGAATCGTGGGGGAACGCATCCCGGCTTTCAGGCACGCCGTCCTGATCCTCATCCGGATCCTGCGCCGCAGGCACGATCGCGACGACGGCCGAGCGCGGCGAACGGTAGCCCGCGACGGCGCCCATGTTGTCGCGAAGGCGACGCGCATTGTCCGAGACGCCGGCCACGCCGCAAGGGAGCCCGCCACAGAGCTGCGCGGGATTGGAAAATCGCTGCAAGCGCAAGGAGCGGTCCAGCTTGCCGGTTCCGAACGAACCCATCACGGTGTGAAATTGACCGAGCACCACATGCGCCGTACCGAAGCCGGCGTTGGGACTGTTGGCGCCGTTCTGATGCTCGGCGCCCAGATTGTGTCCGACTTCGTGCGCGTAGGTTTCGTCGCTGCAGATCGACCACGAATCGACGCCGTCGCTTAGCACATTGACGCCATCGTCGGCGCCCGGCCCGAAGAGCCGGGCGATGCCACAACTGCCGCGGGTCTCGATGTCGTGCGGGCGCACCAGGGTGACGAGATCGGCACCGATGGCATCGCGACGTTGGCGCAGTTGCTCGAATCCTGCGGCCGGCACCCCGACGCGCGCGAGGCTATTGCGCATCGCAGTCAAAGCCACGCCGTTGTCGCCGGCGTCGGTATAAGCCACGGCGTCCAACCCGACCAGGCGCACGACCAATGCCACATCGCTGTTGGCGAAGATCTGGTTCGCCACCGCGACCAGATGATTGACGCGCGTCGCGCCCGCCGTGCCCGGATAGCGCGCTGCGAATCCCGCGCTGTAGAGGAAGAGCGCATCGATCTGGGTCTCGCCGACCTTGGCGTGCGCCGATTCGATGCCCGACGTTGCGGTCGCTTTCGAACCGACCATCGACGCCATCGCTTCGTGGTCGATCGGCGCCTCGCTCAGCAGCGGATGATCGAGCGACACCAGCCAGGCGTCGTCGCCCCACGCTTCCAGACGATAGCGACCGCGCGGCGTTGTCCACTGGCCGAAGCTGGCCTGCGAGCCTTCGGTCACCATCACCGGATACGCCGCGCCTTTGCCTTGGATCGTGCCACTCCAGGTGACATCGCCATTGGCGTGAGACACCGATTGGCGGCCGGCCACTCGCAGGCTAGAGCCGTCGGGCAGGTTCAATCGCCATTCATTCCCAGACTTCTCCGTCGACCGCGCCAAGGCCGTAACGCTGTCCGCAGGCAGTTGCTTCAAATAATCCAAGTGGGGCGGAAGCGTGGACTTGGTGGCAGCGCCGGGAGCAACGGCCCACTGGGATTGGGCGTTGGGGGCAGACGCCGACGCGACCCAGAGCAAACAGGCGAACAACGACTGGCGCATGGAATTACCCAGAAAGTGCGGCGTAGCGCCTACGACGGCGCGGACGTGTCTCCCGTCGCAACAGCGGCGACGGCGCGCTCCGGCGCCGACACCACCACGGCCGCCGCAAGATCCCCCGTTACATTGAGCGTGGTGCGGCACATATCAAGGAAGCGGTCGACGCCGAGAATCAGGCCGATGCCTTCCGGCGGTACGCCGACCATGCCGAGGATCAGCGCCACGACCGGCAAGGAACCCGCCGGCACACCGGCGGTGCCGATGCCGCCGAGGATGCAGACGAACATCACCGTGACCTGCTGCGCAAGGCTCAACTCGACCTGGAAGAACTGCGCCAGGAACAGCACCGTCACACCCTCGAACAGTGCCGTGCCGTTCTGGTTCGCCGTGGCGCCCACGGTGAGCACAAAGCGCGCGATGCGGCGTGGCACGCCGAGTTCTTCCTCGGCGACCTTGAGTGCCGTCGGCAGTGTAGCGTTGCTCGATGCGGTCGAGAACGCCATCACGATCGCTTCCTGCGAGCCCTTGAAGAACGCGATCGGCGACATCCCGCCGAAGACTTTCACTGCGGTCGAATAAACCACGATGAAATGGATTCCCAACGCCAGCACCACGACCCCAACGTAGGCCGCGAGCTTGATCAGCAGTTCCCAACCGAACAAGGCGGCGAGGTTGAACACCAGACAGGCCACCGCGTACGGCGCCAACTGGATGACAACGTTGATCAGCGTCATCGCGACCTCGAACAGGCCCTCGATCACGCCCTTGAGCCGGGTTGCGCCCTCGGTTTTCGTCATCACGATGCCGATGCCGAACATCAGCGCGAAGAACATCACTGCGAGGATGTCGTTGGCGGCCGCGGCCTTGAACACGTTGTCGGGCACGATGTTGATCAGCATCGCCAGGCCCGTCGGCGCTTCGCGCGTGGTGCTGACGATGGCTTGCGCGCGCTCGGCACCTTGGGAAAGCAGCTGTTTCGCCAGTGCAGGATCCACCCCATCGCCGGGACGGAAGAAGTTCACCAGCACCAGGCCGATGATCACCGCGATCGCGGACACGATCAGGGTGTAGGCCAGCGTGCGCCAACCCACCCGACCGAGCGATCGAATATCGCCCATCTCCGCCACGCCCATGACGAGCGCAGAAAACAACAACGGGATCACCAGCATGAACAGCAGGCGCAGGAAGATCGTGCCGACCGGCTGCGTGACGTAACTCGTCAGCCACCTCAGCCACTCGGCGTCGGCCGCGGTGAGGTGCGCGATCAATCCAAGCGCCAAACCGGCGCCGAAACCGATTGCCATCTTGGTGTGCAGGGCCATGCCCTTGCCGTCGTGGGTAGTCATGGGCGTGTCCTCAGGCCGAACCGACGGGGGCAATGGGAGCGACGCGGCTGGAGCGTATCTGCCCGGTTTTCAGCCGCAGGAAATAACTCCGCATCTCGCGCTTCACCACCGGCGCCAGCAGGTAGAGTCCGATGACATTCGGCACCGCCATCAGGAAGTAGATTGCATCGGCGAAGTCGACGAGTTGGTCGAAGTTCATGGTGACGCCGACCACGGTCAGCGCCAGATAAAGCAGCTTGTAGGTCAGTTCAACCTTCGGCCCCTCACCGAACAGATACGCCGCCGCCTTGGTGCCGTAGTAGCAATAGGAAATCATTGTGCTGTAGGCGAACAGCAGCACCACCACGGCCAACACCCACGGGAACCACGGCATCGCCGTGCCGAAGGCGGCCGATGTCAGCGCCACGCCGGTGGCTTCGGGCGCAATGACGCGCGCGTCGGAGATCACGATCACCAGCGCGGTCATGGTGCAGATGATGACGGTGTCGATGAACGGTTCCCACAGCGAAACCAGACCCTCAGTCAGCGGCTCGCCGGTCTTGACGCTGGCGTGTGCAATGGGCGCCGAGCCGATGCCGGCTTCGTTCGAGAAGGCGGCGCGGCGAAAACCCTGCAGCATCACGCCGACCACGCCGCCGGCGATGCCTTCGGGGGTGAACGCGCCGCGGAAGATCGCCGTGATCGCCTCGGGAATACGCTCGACGTTGGCGAGGATGACGACGGCGCCGGCGATCAGATACAGGCCGGCCATGAACGGGACCAGCTTGTCGGTGACATTCGCAATGCGCTTGATGCCGCCAACCACCACGACGCCGACAAGGACCGCCATCACCACGCCGAACATCCAGGCCCGGCCGAACAGGAAACTCTCCTCGCCACCGGTGATGAGCAGCACCTGCTGGTAGGCCGCGTTGACCTGGAAAAAATTGCCCGAACCCACGGTACCGAACAGGCAGAGCACCGCGAACACGAAGCCGAGGAATACGCCGAGCGGTTTGAGTCTCGGATACTCGGCCGCAATGCCCATGCGCAGGTAGTACATCGGCCCACCCGAGACCGAGCCGTCGGCGAGTTCGCGCCGGTACTTCACCGCCAGCGTGCATTCGCAAAACTTCGTCGCCATGCCGAGGAAGGCGGCGATGATCATCCACAGCGTCGCGCCGGGGCCGCCGAGGGTGATCGCGACCGCGACACCGGCGATATTGCCCAGGCCCACGGTGCCGGACAGCGCCGTCGCCAGGGCCTGGAAATGGCTGGTATCGCCGCTGTGGCTGGGGTCGGAATAATCGCCTCGGATTATCCGGAAACCCTGCGCCATGCCGCGCACGTTGATGAAACTGAAGTACAGGGTGCAGAAAACGCCGATCAGGATCAGCCAGAACAAAATCCACGGCACCTGGTAGCCGCCGATGTCCATCGCGGCGAACACGAATCCGGCGACCGCGTCGGCGATCGGTTTGAACGCCGAGGAGATGCGCTGGTCGAGGCCGGGAGCCGCCTCCTGCGCCTGCGCCGCCACGGAAAAAAGCAGCGAGAACAACGCAGCCGGCAGGGCCAGCTTCGATCGGATCGGCATGCGGGTCCCCCGGGACGTGATGACCGGGGGATGTTACACCAGCCTCGCGGGTCGCCTGCGTCGCGGCGCGGGCTTATTCGAATCCGGCGCCGAACACGATATCCGCGGACACGGGATTGAAGCGGCGGAACACATCGCGGCCCGGATTGAAGTCCTCGCCGTTCTTGAGGTTGCCCGCCAGCGAATCGAAGAACAACGCGTTGCCGTTGTAACCCAGGGCCGGCCGGAAACTGTCGTTGTCGGACAACTGGCCTTGCGAGTTGCGCGCCAGACGCATTCGCACGCGCGCGCCATCGAGGCGTTGCACGAAGACATGCTGCTTGCCGTTGCTGGCCGGGTCGTTCGGGTCGAGATTGTTGGCCAGCGACACATAGCTGACGGTGCGGCCGTCGCCGGAGATGATGGCATCGGCGCTGGCGTCGCTGGCATCGCCGCTGATCGGCTTGCTCATCCGCGTGATTTTGTTGCAGCAGTTCTCGTACAAATACACATCGGGCTTGGCGTTGGCGTCGGCGCCATCCAGATTCGCGTCGCTGCCGAAAACGAGGCGCGAGCCACTGTAGTCCATGCGCGGACGCTGACTGTTTCCGGTCGGCGTCCCCATGCGCTGGCTGCTGCCGTTGACGAGATTGCGCAGCAGGATCTGGGTGCCTCCACCCGTGGTCGGCACGTTCATCGCCACCACGTTGCCGTCGGCCGATACCACCGGATTGCCCGCACCCGGCGGGTTGCTGCCACTGCCCACCGTATCCTTGCAGGAGAGACAGATCGGCGGGTCGAAGCCGTCGGCAAGGTTCGGCTTGATGCGGATCTGGTAGGCATCGGCGCCGGTGTTGAGGTCGTCGATCGACCGATCCTCGTTGGTGACGAAGACGATGCTGTTGCCGTCGGCCGACAATTGCGGAACCGTGCCGACACCGCCCGGCAACGCGGTGCTTACGCGGAATACGGCACCGCTCACGAGATCCCGCAGGTAGATGCCGAAGCTGTTGCCCTTGCGGCGCGCATCGCGCTCGATCTTGGTTTCGTTCTTGGCCACGGCGACAGCGGAGTCGGCGGTCACGAACGCGACCAGCATGCGCGATGCCGCCATCGTTGGCTCGATGCTGGGCGCGCAGATCTCGGTCGCATTCGGATTCGGGCAGGGAATATCAGGAGTAGTGGGCGTCGTGGCTTTTTCGTGCTTGAGCGCAGGCCTGAAACAGGGGCTGTTGAAATCGCCCGAACTCATGCTCGCCTGTTCCATGCACGCGCCGTTACCGCCGATGGCGGGACGAAACACGAAGGCATCCTCGTTGCCATCGGCATCATTGCCGCCCCAGCCCAGATCGAACCCCGCCGCATCGGACGAGACCAGCACCAGGTTGGCGTCGCCCGAAGGCACCGGCGCAAACATTTCGCCGCCGTTGGGATTGTTGAGCAGAGCGACCGGCTGCGCGAACGCCACGCCATTGGTCAGCGCGACGATCTGATCGCTTGACCCGCTCACCTGGGCCGCGACCTGGAAACCATCGTCGCTCAGCGACGGCTCGACGGCGAAATTGCCGAAGGTCACGCCGCCCACGACGAACGTGTTCACCTGACCGGTGGCACCGGGTGGCGATTGTCGGTCACGCACGACAATGACATTGCCGAAGATCTGATTGTTGTTGGACTTCAGATTGGTCGCCGACGTCTGGAACGCGACATAGCGAGCGTCGGCCGAAATCGAGGGTCGCGCGCTGCCCCCACCCTGAGCTTCGAAAGTCTGGCCATCGGAGACTTCAAGATTCGCCCGTTCGATGCGATTAAGGCAGAGGTTGCGCACGAAGATGTCAGCGAGCCCGTTGAAATCCTGACTCACGAAACCGTTGCTGCTGGATGCGAATGCCACCTGGCAACCATCTCGGCTGATCGCGGGCGGATCGGAGAGCACCCCCAGGGGCGAACCTCCGGTCTGCGCATTGCTCGCCAGACGGATCGTCCCGGTGTCGTGCAGATAGACGAAGGCATCGGACGTGTTGTTGGAGTCGTTCACGACCACGCCATTCCTGTCGGTGACGAAGGCTACGCTGCGTCCGTCGCCGCTGATGCGAGGCTTGGAGAGGACGTTGAAAATGCTGCTCGTTACTACCGTTGTGCTCAGTCCGCCCGCCAGCGGATGCCGCACCAGTCCGATTGACTCGGGGGCAAAGCTGCACCGATACGCCAGCACGCCTGCGTTGTCGGAAACATCGGGCGCATCGCAATTCTCGCTGGCCGAAAAATGAAAGCCGGCCGTCACGCGCTGAATGGCGCCGGACTGCAGATTCTTCAGGAAGATGTCGCCCGAATTGATGCTGTCGCCTGGCACCAGGAAGTCTGCTGGCGACGCGAACGCGACGAAGTTTCCATCCGGCGTGATCGCGGCCGAATCGCTGCTGCGATTGGCCTGGACCCCCGCAGCGTCGGTGCTGACGCGGCGGATCGTCCCCGCGACACGGTCGAAGACGAAAACGTCGAGGGCATTGTTGGTGTCGTTCGGAACCAGGTTCGCCGCGCCGGAACTAAAGGCCACGTAGCGACCATCACCCGAAATCGCACTCTCGAAACTGCCGCCGGCGCCGAGGGTGCCACCACTGCTGCGACTGACAACGGCGTCGGTCAGCGCCAGGGGTTGGGCCTGAACCGCGCCTGGGATCAGCAGGGGTATCAATGCCACGACCGCGACGATCAACACGATGTGTGCGCCTCGACCTGGGAAGCGATTCGACCAGACAGGATTCATCACACGCCCCTCCTACGAGTGCCTGCGGCCATGATACGCCGTTGACTGTCGGCGCGAAGTGGGTTAGCGCACAGGGGATCGCGACGGATAAAGCGGAGGAAGCGTGAAGCTGGGCGCGCGACTATCTCCATCCGATTGACGCCAGCGCGGGCCATCGGCGAAGACCTGGCGCAGTTTTTCGATCAATCCGGGATCCTCGGCGCCGCGATAGAGCACCTGCTCCAGTTGCGCCAGCGCCTCACGCTGGGGGGCGTCGTCGAGCTGCGCGCCCACGTCGGCGAGGTTCTGGCAGGAAGGCCATTCCCGCTGCCCCGCAGCAATCAGCGCACGCGCCGCCGCGGCGGGATCGGCACGGTAAAGCGCGGCACGCCAAGTGCTGCGCCAGTCCGCGGGCGCGGCGCGAGCGCCGGAAGCAAACGTGATCGGGGCATTCGATCCGCCGGCACGACGGCGTCGCATCAAGACCAGAGTCGTGATCCACAGCGTCGCGAACAGCGCGGTCGCGAGCGGCCAGAACCACGGCGCGAGCGTAGACGACAACGGCGCTCCCGGCAGCGCAGACGATGCCGATTCGATGGCAGGACTCGGTGCGGGCGCCGGCACGGTGTTGCCGGCGGCGGCCGCGACATTCCATTCGCGCGACGGCAACACAGCACGTGCGGCGCGGTCGGTCGCCACGTCCCACCACGCGATCGCGATTTCCGGCAACACCAGTTTGCCGGCCCGCGTCGGCACCACTGCGAACTTGCGCACGCGTTCGCCGCGCAGCCAGGCGCCGTCGTCGCGAGTCTGGTTGGTTTCCTGGTCGGGATAGACCTCGGCACCGTCGATGGCGGGCAAGACCAGTTCCGGCAACTGTTCGGCCGCCAGGCCTTGCGCGCTCAGTCGCAACGTCAGCGTCAGCGGTTCGCCGATCTGCAACGTCGCGGCCGAGTCGCCGCTCTCATCGGTGAGACTGAGCGCCTGCGCCGGCAACCATGGTGTAGACGCCGTCGCCGGACGCGGCTGCACTTCCAGCGCGATCGCATTGCCGCGCGCGCCGAGGTTGGCATTCGGATTCATCAGCGAGCCGTAGCCACCGGTGCGCAGCGCGCGGCCGCGGAATACCGGGCCGGGAATCTCCAGGCGTCCGCTCGCTTCCGGCACCACGGCATAGTGCCGTTCCACCACGCTGTAGCGGCGCTCATCGAGCATCTTCTGATACTGCACGTCTTGACCCAGTCGACGCACCTGCGCGCCACTGGCTTGCGGTTCTTCCAACTGGCCTTCGAGCAAGGTGACCGCGTAGTAGAGCCGCACCGTGTAGCGCACTTGCTGCTGCACGTAAGGATCGACGGGCTCGGCCTCGATTTCGAGGAACACATCGTCGCCGGCGGCCGCACTGCCGCCACTCGGCATCGGCAGCACCGTAAGCGCCAGCGGCTCGGTGCGTTCGTTGCCGACGGCGAACGCCGGAATGCCGAGCACGCCTTCTTCGCGCGGCTCCAGCGCCACCGCCCACAGGGTGCGCGCACTCTGGCGCCCGTTGACCCAGCTCAGTTGCGTATTGCTGGACGTGCCGAGGCGCCGGAAATTCGCGTCGAGCTCGCTGAAGTCCGGTTCTGAACCTCCGCGCGCATCCGTCTCCACATTCAGGGTAACCGTCTCGCCCATGCGGATGCTGTCGCGATCCAGCCAGGCGCGCGGCGCTGCCATGGCCAGCAGTGGCAGCCAAAGCACGAGCGTCAGCAGTATTCGGAGCAGACGAGTTGGCACCGCGTTCTTCATTCTTCCTGGCCTTCGCGCTGACGGCGCTGATATTCGAGCGCGAATTTTCGCCGCAGCAGGCCACCTGGATCGTCCGGCACACGCCGCAGCCATTGCTCGACCGCCTGCTGCTTCTCGGTCTCGCGCGGATCGATCGCCTTGGTTCCTGCGTCCGCCGGCTCGGGCTTACCGTCCTTCAAGGCCTGCTCCATCTGTTCGGCAAACTGTTGTTGTGCTTGTTCCTTTTCTTCTTCGTCGGCAGGCTCACTCTCCTGCGCCGAGTTAGAGTCCTCGCTGGATTCGCCTTCGCGTCGCTGCGGCTCGCCTTGGGAAGACGGCGAGGATTCCGAATCCTCCGACTGGCCGTCTTGCGGATCACCCTCTTGCGGCTGCGATTCGCCCTGTTTGCCTGGCGAGGGTTGTTGCTTCGAATCACCTTGCTCGTTCTTCTGCTGTTCCTGTTGCTTGAGCCAGTCCTCGACCGCTTGCCGGTTGGCGCGCGCGTCCTCCATCTCCGGGGCTTGTTGTAGCGCTTCATCGTAAGCCGCGAGCGCTTCCTGGTAACGCTCGCTCTTGGCGAGCGCATTGCCGCGGTTGTAGCGCGAATCCGCTTCTTGCTGCTGGGCAAATGCCGCCTCCGCCTGCGCGTAATCCTCGGCTCGGTAAGCCGCGCTGCCGCGCAACGCAGGATCGCGCGCCAGTTCCAACGCACGCGCGGCTTGATCGGATTGCAATGCGTCGTAGGCGCGCTGATCATCGCGTTGCCACAGCGAACTCCACTCGAATGCATCCGCGCGCGGCGCCGGCAGGCACAACACGACGAACACGCACCCGAGCCAACCGCGACGGAATGCGAGCGCAGCTAGCGGCAGCAGGGCCAGCAGCAGCCAGGGACCTTCGTCGTGGTACTCGGCACGCGTACGATCATCGCTGCGCAGGTTTGCGTCGAGTGCATCGGCGTCGATCAGATTCAACGCGGCCAAGTCGCTCCCGTCCACGCTGACGCTCGCATAGCGACCGTCGCCGGCTTGCGCGAGCGAGCGCAATGAGTCCACATCCAGACGGGGAAGCAGCACGTTGCCGTCTTCATCCTGGGCGAAGCCACCCTGCGCCAAGGCCACCGGCGCGCCCACGGCGGTGCCGACGCCCAGCACCGAGACACGCAATCCCGCCGCCGCCGCGGCTTCGGCCGCGCGCGAGGCGCGTGCGTCGGCGGCGTCGGTCACCAGCAGCAGATCGCCACGGGCAAACCCGGCGTCGCGCAACAAGCGCTGCGCCAAAACGATCGCGCGCTCGGCACGCTGGCCCGCGACTGGCATCGTTTCCGGCGACAACGAAGCGAGCAAGTCCGAGAGCGAATTCGCATCGTCGGTCAGCGGCGCCACCACGAAGGCATCTCCAGCGTAGGCGATCAACGCAGTCTGGCCTTCGCGCCTCGATTTCATCAAGTCGGCGATCTTGTAGCGTGCGCGACTCAGACGATCAGGCTTGAGGTCGGTGGCGCGCATGCGATCGCTGAGATCCAACGCAATGATCAATGCTGACTCGGCGCGCGACAGCGCCTGCGGCAACTGCCGGAACGCCGGCCCCGCGAGCGCCAGCACCGCGAGCGTAAAACCGATGACAAACAGAGCTTGCACCCAGCGCGTACCGGCGGCCACGCCGCTTTGCAACAAATGCGGCAAAAGGTGCGGATCGCAAGCCGCACGCCACGGTTCGCTGGCGGCGCGGCGATGTTGCCAGCGCCACAGGAGCAGCGGCAGCGCAAGCAAGGCGAGCAGCCAGAACGGTCGCAACAAATGGAACTGGCTCACAAGCGTACTCACGCCGGCCCCCGTTTCACGCTCGGCGCAGGCTCTGTGCTGAGTCGAGGCGTGGTAACAGCGAGCGCGCGCGGCATCGGGCGAAGCAAAGGCGAGAGCGCGAGCAGCAGCGCCAGAGCCAGGGGATAGAGAAACAACTCGGCACGCGGTCGCAGGGTGTCGCCTTCCTGCTCGGCCGGTTCGAGTCGATCGAGTTCGGCGTAGATGCCAGCAAGCTCGGCCGTGTCGCGCGCACGGAAGGAACGGCCGCCGGTGAGCTCCGCGATCTCGCCGAGTGTTCTTTCGTCTATCTCTGCCCCGGGTGTCGCGATGGGGATGCCAAAGACCTGCGCCTGCCCGCCATCGCTGCCGACCGCGATGGTGTGCACGCGCACGTTCTCCGCTTTCGCCAGTTCTGCCGCCTTGAGCGGCGGCAATTGACCGGCGGTGTTGACCCCATCGGTGAGCAGGATCAGCACGCGCTGATCCGAAGGGCGTTGCCGCAGGCGCTTCACCGCCAACCCGATTGCATCGCCGATCGCGGTTTCGCGTCCCGCCAATCCGATCGTGCTGGTCTGGAGTTGGTAACGCACGCTTTGCCGGTCAAAGGTAAGCGGCGTCATCTGATAGGCAAATTGTCCGAACAGCAGCAGGCCGATCCGGTCGCCTGCCCGCCGCGTCAGGAAATCGTCCAGCACGACTTTCACCGCGGTGAGACGGTCGACACGACGGCCACCGACCTCCATGTCTTCGGCCGCCATGCTGCCGGAGACGTCGACCGCCAACATCAGGTCGCGGCCGCTCAGCGGCAGCGATTGCGCCTCGCCGACCCATTGCGGTCTCGCGGCCGCGAGACAGAGCAGCGCCCACGCGAGCCAAGCCCACCAACGCAATCTGGATGCACCTGACGCTGAGTCGCCAGCGAGCGCGACCAGTTCGCCATAGAA
>JBKJTK010000267.1:0-10470 GCA_046590875.1 Chiayiivirga sp. | reverse complement strand
GGTCAACGTGAAGGGCAAGAGCAAGTCCTTCAAGTTCCGCACCGGTCGCCGCGGCGACTGGCGCAAAGCCTACGTCCGCCTGGCTGATGGCCAGAGCATCGACGTGATGGCAAAGGCCTGAAGGTAGGTAGCGAAGCCATGGCACTGATGAATTACAAGCCGACATCCCCGGGCCGCCGCGCCAAAGTGGGAGTCGTACACGCCGATCTGCACAAGGGTGCACCGCACGCCGCGCTGATCGAACCCAAGAGCAAGACCGGTGGTCGTAACCACCACGGTCGGATCACGGTTCGTCACACCGGCGGTGGCCACAAGCAGCATTACCGAATTGTCGATTTCAAGCGCGACAAGGAAGGTATTGCCGCCAAGGTCGAGCGGGTCGAATACGATCCCAACCGCACCGCGCACATCGCGTTGCTGTGCTACGCCGATGGCGAGCGCCGCTACATCATCGCGCCTAAGGGCATTGCGATCGGCGACCAGCTGATGGCGGGTCGCGACGCACCGATCAAGGTCGGCAATACGCTGCCGCTACGCAACATTCCGATCGGCACCACGGTGCATTGCATCGAGATGAAGCCGGGTAAGAAGGCGCAGATCGCGCGTTCGGCCGGTGCTTCGGCGCAGTTGATCGCTCGCGAGCAGGGTTATGCCACGCTGCGTCTGCGCTCCGGCGAGATGCGTAAGGTACCGGCCGACTGCCGCGCCACGATCGGTGAAGTCGGTAACAGCGAACACAATCTCGAGAAGATCGGCAAGGCCGGCGCCAAGCGATGGCTGGGCATCCGCCCGACCGTTCGCGGCGTGGCCATGAACCCGGTCGATCATCCGCACGGTGGTGGCGAAGGCCGCACCTCGGGTGGCCGTCACCCGGTCTCGCCGTGGGGCGTGCCGACCAAGGGTTACAAGACCCGCAATAACAAGCGCACCGAGCAGTTCATCGTGCGCCGTCGCACCAAGTAATCAGGAATCACCATGGCACGTTCACTGAAGAAGGGACCGTTCATCGATCTGCACCTCATGAAGAAGGTGGAGTCGGCGATGGCCACAAGCAGCAAAAAGCCGATCAAGACCTGGTCGCGCCGCTCCATGGTGGTGCCGGAGATGGTGGGTTACACCATCGCCATCCACAACGGCAAGCAGCATGTCCCGGTTCTCGTCAACGAGAACATGGTCGGGCACAAGCTGGGCGAATTCGCCGTCACGCGCACCTTCAAGGGGCACGGCGGCGACAAGAAAACGGCCGCGAAGTAAGGACTATGACGATGGAAACCAAAGCCATCCTGCGCGGTGCGCGGATTTCCGCCCAGAAGGTTCGTCTGGTCGCAGACCAGGTGCGCGGCCTTCCAGTGGCGCGTGCCAGTGACCTGCTCCAGTTCAGCCCCAAGAAGGCCGCCCACGTGGTGCGCAAGTTGCTGCTCTCGGCGGTGTCCAACGCCGAGAACAATGACGGCGCCGACGTCGACGATCTGAAGGTCGCGCGCATCTTCGTGGACGAAGGTCCTACGTTGAAGCGCTTCCATGCCCGCGCCAAAGGCCGCGGCGCCCGCATCCTCAAGCGTTCCAGCCACATCACTGTGGTTGTCGGCACCGCCAAGTAACCGGGAATTCACGATGGGTCATAAAGTACATCCAACCGGAATCCGCCTTGGTATCTCCAAGGACTGGAATTCCAAGTGGTACGCCAACAAGCGTGAGTTCGCCGCGTATCTGGCGGGGGATCTCAAGGTCCGCGAAATGCTGCGCAAGAAGCTTGCACAGGCGGGCGTGAGCAAGATTCAGATCGAGCGTCCGTCAAAGACCGCCCGCGTGACGATCCACACCGCCCGCCCGGGCGTGGTGATCGGCAAGAAGGGCGAGGATATCGAGAAGCTGCGTAAGGAAGTTTCGGCGATCATGGGCGTGCCTGCCCACATCAACGTAGCGGAAGTTCGCAAGCCGGAGCTCGATTCCCAGTTGGTGGCCGAGTCGATCGCGCAACAGCTTGAGCGCCGCATCATGTTCCGCCGCGCGATGAAGCGCGCCGTCGGCAACGCGATGCGCCTCGGCGGCTTGGGTATCAAGGTCAACGTCGCCGGCCGCCTCAACGGCGCAGAGATCGCGCGTTCGGAGATGTACCGCGAAGGCCGAGTGCCGCTGCACACCTTGCGCGCTGACATCGATTACGGATTCGCCGAAGCCCATACGACTTACGGGATCATCGGCGTGAAGGTTTGGATCAACAAGGGCGAAGTCTTCGACTACACCCAGGTCGGCCAGGAAAAGCCAGACGATCAGCAGCGCCCCGAGCGCAGCGAACGTCCGGCCCGTCCGGCCCGCGATCGCGACGCGAGGTAATCAGTCATGTTGCAACCCAAGCGAACCAAGTACCGCAAGGTACACAAAGGCCGTAACCACGGTCTGAGCTGGAGCGGCGCAGCCGTCAGCTTCGGCGAGTACGGCCTGAAGGCGACCACGCGTGGTCATCTCACCGCCCGTCAGATCGAAGCGGCCCGCCGCACGATCAGCCGCTACGTCAAGCGCGGCGGCAAACTGTGGATCCGCGTGTTCCCGGACAAGCCGGTCACCAAGAAGCCGATCGAAGTGCGTATGGGTAACGGCAAGGGCAACGTCGAGCTATGGGTCGCCCCGATCCAGCCCGGCCGCATGCTGTATGAAATCGAGGGTATCCCCGAGGACAGCGCACGCGAGGCGTTTCGCCTGGCGGCCGCGAAGCTCTCGGTACAGACGGCTTTCGTCACCCGGACGGTGCGCTAATGGAACTCAAGCAACTAAAGGCGAAGTCGGCGACCGAACTTCAGGCCCACCTGCTGGATCTGCGCCGCGAACAGTTCAGCCTGCGCATGCAGAAAGGCACGGGTCAGTTGACTCACACCGGCCAGATCAAGAACGTCCGGCGCGAGATCGCGCAGGTCAAGACCCTGCTGGGCGCGAACAAGTAAGGCGATGGACATGAGCGACAACACCCCCACGCTGCACACGGTCGAAGGCCGCGTTGTCAGCAACAAGATGCAGAAGACGGTGACCGTGCTCGTCGAGCGCCAAGTCAAGCACAGCCTCTACGGCAAGTACATCAAGCGTTCGACCAAGCTGCATGCCCACGATGAAGAGGGCAAGTGCAAGGAAGGCGACATGGTGCGCGTGGCCGAGTGCCGTCCGCTGTCGAAGACCAAGAACTGGCGCGTGGTCGAAATCATCACGCCCGCGGCGCAGTAAGGAGCGACGACCATGATTCAGGTACAGAGCTACCTCGACGCTGCCGATAATTCGGGCGCCAAGGAAATGATGTGCATCAAGGTGCTCGGCGGCTCCAAGCGCCGTTACGCCCACATCGGCGACGTGATCAAGGTGTCTATCAAGGACGCCATCCCGCGTGGCAAGGTCAAGAAAGGCGAGGTCTACGACGCCGTCGTGGTGCGCACCCGCAAGGGCGTGCGTCGTGCAGATGGGTCGCTGATCCGTTTCGACGGCAATGCTGCCGTCCTGTTGAACAACAAACTCGAGCCGATCGGCACGCGTATCTTCGGACCGGTCACGCGCGAATTGCGCAGTGAGAAGTTCATGAAGATCGTCTCGCTCGCGCCAGAAGTGTTGTAAGGCGCGCGGACTCCTGAGGAAACAGTCATGAATCGTATACGCAAGGGCGACCAGGTCGTCGTGATCGCCGGCAAAAACAAGGGCCAGAAGGGTGAGGTGGTGCGTGTGGCGGGCGATAAGATCGTCGTGTCCAACATCAACCTGATCAAGCGCCACACCAAGCCGAATCCCCAGGCCAACCAGCCTGGCGGAATCGTTGAGCGCGAGGCCCCGATCCATATCTCCAACGTGATGTTGTTCAACTCGGCCACCAACAAAGGTGACCGGGTTTCCGTGAAGGTGCTCGAGGATGGACGCAAACTGCGTGTGTTCCGCTCGAGCAATGAGGCGGTTGACGCCTAAGGAATGTTGAAATGACCACCCGGCTTGAAAAAATCTACAAAGAAGAAGTTGTGCCGAAGCTGATGAAGAAATTCGGCTACGACAATGTGATGCAGGTGCCACGATTGTCAAAGATCACGCTCAACATGGGCGTGGGCGAGGCGGTCGGCAACAAGAAGGTGCTCGAGAACGCCGTCGACGACATGGCGAAGATCTCCGGCCAGAAGGCGATCGTGACCAACGCCCGCGTGTCGGTGGCCTCGTTCAAGATTCGCGACGGTTGGCCGATCGGCTGCAAGACCACCCTGCGCCGCACCAAGATGTACGAGTTCCTGGATCGCCTGGTGAACATCTCGCTGCCGCGCGTGCGCGACTTCCGTGGCGTGTCCGGTCGTTCGTTCGACGGCCGCGGCAACTACAACATGGGCATCAAGGAACAGATCATCTTCCCGGAGATCGATTTCGACCAGGTCGATGCGATGCGCGGCATGGACATCGCCGTCACCACCACCGCCCGCACCAACGAAGAAGCCAAGGCATTGCTCGAAGCCTTCGGTTTTCCGTTCCGCAACTGATCCGCGAGGAAGTCCGAACATGGCCAAGACCAGCATGGTGAATCGCGACGTCAAGCGCGCGAAACTGGTGAAGAAGTACGCCGTCAAGCGTGCCGAACTGAAGGCGATCATCGCCAACCCGAAGTCCTCGTACGACGAAAAGTTCGACGCGCAGACCAAGCTGCAGAAGATGCCGCGCGACGCGGCGCCGTGTCGCATGCGTAATCGTTGCATCCTCACCGGGCGCTCGCGCGGCGTGTACGCCAAGTTTGGTCTCGGACGGAACAAGCTGCGCGAAGCCACCATGCGCGGCGACGTGCCGGGCCTGCGCAAAGCGAGTTGGTAGAACCGTAGTTCCCGCCGGTCGAGTGGTTCGACAGGCGGGTCGGCACGTCCAGTGCCACAGTGTTTCGCAGGCTTTTCTGCGGATATCGGTGCTTAGAAAGGAAATCCCATGAGCATGACTGATCCCATCGCTGACATGCTGGTGCGCATCAAGAATGCGCTCGCGGTCGGCAAACCGGCGGTGAAGATGCCGTCGTCCAAGGTCAAGTTCGCCATCGCAAACGTGCTGAAGGCCGAAGGCTTCATCGCCGAGGCGCGGGTGCAGGCGGATGGTCCCAAGCCGGAGCTTGAGATCGTCCTCAAGTACTACGCCGGCAAGCCGGTGATCGAGCGCCTTGTGCGCGTATCGAAGTCGAGCCTGCGTGCTTACCGCGGCAAGGACGCCTTGCCGAAGGTGCAAAGCGGGCTCGGCGTGGCGATCATTTCCACTTCCAAGGGCATCATGACCGACCACCAGGCGCGCACTGCGGGCGTTGGCGGCGAAGTCATCTGCCTGGTCGCCTGATAGGAGCCGCACGATGTCTCGCGTTGCCAAGAAACCCATCGCGCTCCCCAAGGGCGTCGAGTTCAACGCCACCGATGACCAGCTGTCCGTAAAGGGACCGCGCGGTACGCTCGTGATGGCGCGCCCGCAGGGCGTGATTGCTAAGATCGAAGACGGCCACGTGGTGATGTCGGCCGAGGGCGATCGCATCGCCATGGCCGGTACCGTGCGTGCCATCCTGGCCAATATGGTCAAGGGTGTGTCGACCGGATTCGAGCGCAAGCTCGAACTCGTCGGAGTTGGCTACCGCGCCTCGATGGCCGGCAAGGATCTCAACCTGAGTCTCGGTTTCTCCCACCCGGTTGTATTCAAGACGCCCGAGGGGATCACTATCGAAACCCCGACCCAGACTGAAATCCTGGTCAAGGGCAGCGACAAGCAACGCGTCGGTGAAGTCGCCGCCAAAATCCGCGGCTATCGTCCGCCGGAGCCTTACAAGGGCAAAGGCGTGCGCTACTCCGGCGAGAAGATCATCCGCAAAGAGGCGAAAAAGGCCTGATCCCCGGATCACGCGTTTCGCTTATCCAGAGGTAGAGAGTCATGGAAAAGAATATTGCCCGTCTGCGCCGCGCCAAATCGACCCGCGCGCACATTCGCGAACTCGGTATGCCGCGCCTGTCGGTACTGCGTACCGGCCAGCATTTATACGCTCAGGTATTCACCGCCGATGGTGCGACGGTGCTGGCTGCGGCCTCAACCGTCGAGGCCGACGTCAAGGACGGCCTGAAAGGTTGCAAAAACAAGGATGCCGCGACCAAGGTCGGGCGCATCATCGCCGAAAAGGCGCAGGCTGCAGGCATCCAGGCAGTGGCATTCGACCGCTCGGGCTACCGTTACCACGGTCGCATCAAGGCGCTTGCGGAAGCGGCGCGCGAAGCGGGCCTGAAGTTCTAAGTTCGTATCGTTTGAAATTCGGGTGGGAACTCCCACCCCGACACAGGATGTGTCAGTGGCGTGCGCGTTTGCGCCCGCCCGCCGGGTCCAGGCCCGGTACCGAGGCTTCCCACAACTACAAGCGGCCAATGTGCCGTAATCATCGAGATAGACCGACATGAGTTCCTACGATCGCGATAACAGCGACGGCATGCTGGAAAAGCTGGTAGCCGTCAACCGCGTCTCCAAAACCGTCAAAGGCGGTCGTCAGTTCACCTTCACCGCGCTGACAGTGGTGGGCGACGGCGCTGGCAAAGTCGGCTTCGGCTATGGCAAGGCACGTGAAGTGCCAGTCGCCATCCAGAAGTCCATGGAATACGCGCGCAAGGCCATGATCAACGTCGAGTTGAACAACGGCACGGTGTGGTATGCCGTCAAGGCCAACCACGGTGCGGCCAAGGTCTACATGCAGCCGGCATCCGAAGGTACCGGCGTGATTGCCGGCGGCGCGATGCGTGCCGTGCTGGAAGCCGCAGGCGTGAAGAACATTCTGGCCAAGGCCCAGGGTTCTCGCAATCCGATCAATCTGGTGCGTGCGACGCTCAAGGGCCTACAGGCGATGCAGTCGCCGGGCCAGATCGCAGCCAAGCGCGGCAAGAAGCTCGAGGAGATCCGCAATGGCTGATTCGCCCACCAAAACCGTCAAGGTCCGTCTCGTAAAGGGCCTGCGCGGTACCCAGGCGCGTCACCGTTTGTCGGTGAAGGCGCTGGGTCTGAGCAAGATCAACGACGTGCGCGAACTGCCGGATACCCCGTCAATACGCGGCTTGATCAACACGGTCTATTACCTGGTTCAGGTCGAACAGTAAGCCGGCCGAGCCAAGGAGAATGTCATGCGCATGAATACACTCAAGCCCGCGAAGGGCGCCCGTCGGGACCGCGTTCGCGTCGGTCGTGGCATCGGTTCGGGTCTCGGCAAGACCTGTGGTCGTGGCCACAAGGGCCAGTTCGCCCGTACCGGCAAAGGCAAGGTCAAGGCCGGTTTCGAAGGCGGCCAGATGCCGCTGCAACGGCGCCTGCCAAAGGTCGGTTTCCGTTCCAAGATGTCGAAGGAAACCGCCGAAGTGATGCTGTACCAGCTGGAAAAGCTGACGGTTGACAGCATCGACTTTGCCGCGCTGCGCGCCGCCAAGCTAGTGCCGAGCTCCGCGAAGTACGCCAAGATCGTTAAAAAGGGCGAGCTTACCCGCAAGATCGTGCTCTCGGGTGTGACGGTCACCGCCGGCGCCAAGGCCGCGATCGAAGCGGCCGGCGGCAGCATCTCGGAGTAATTGCCCTTGTCGCAGGCAACGAAAGCCGCTGCAGCTCTGGCCGGTTCGGGCAAATTCACCGAATTGCGCTCGCGCCTGCTGTTCGTCCTCGGGGCGCTGATTGTCTATCGCCTCGGTACTTTCATTCCGGTGCCGGGCGTGGACCCGGCCGCAATGCTGCGCTTCATGGATTCGCAGCAAGGCACCATCGTTGATCTTTTCAACATGTTCTCGGGCGGCGCGCTGGAACGCTTCAGCATTTTCGCGCTAAACGTGATGCCTTACATCTCGGCGTCGATCATCGTGCAGTTGTGCGCGCAGATCTTTCCGAGCCTGCAGGCGCTGCGTAAGGAAGGCGAGTCGGGGCGGCGCAAGCTGACCCAGTACACCCGCATCGGCACCATCGCGCTGGCGCTCTTCCAGTCCTGGGGTGTGGCGATTGCATTGCAGTCCCAAAGCGCGGGCGCCGGCATCCCGATCGTGATGTCGCCCGGCCCCGGCTTCCTGTTCACAGCGGTCGTATCGCTGACTGCGGGCACGATGTTCGTGATGTGGCTGGGCGAGCAGATCACCGAGCGCGGTGTTGGCAACGGCATTTCGCTGATCATCTTTGCCGGCATCGTCGCGGGCTTGCCCAGCGCTGTGGTTGGCACGCTGGAGTTGGTGCGCAACCAGGAAATCGGTCCGCTGACCGCGATCCTCGTGTTCGCAGTGGTGTTGCTGGTGACCGCGTTCGTGGTGTTCGTCGAGCGCGGACAGCGCCGCATCACGGTGAACTACGCGCGTCGTCAGGGCGGGCGTCAGGCCTACATGAACCAGAGCTCACATTTGCCGCTGAAGCTCAACATGGCGGGCGTGATTCCGCCGATCTTCGCGTCGTCCTTGATCATGTTCCCGGCTACTGCATCGAGCTGGTTCAGCTCGGCCAGCGATGCGCGCTGGTTGCAAGTGGTTTCCCAGGCTCTGGCCCCGGGTGAGCCGCTGCACATGCTGCTCTACGGCCTGATGATCATCGGCTTCGCGTTCTTCTACACCGCGCTCGTGTTCAACTCGCAGGAGACGGCGGAGAATCTGAAGAAGTCGGGCGCGCTGATCCCGGGCATCCGTCCCGGAAAGGCGACGGCGGACTATATCGATGGCGTGCTGACCCGGTTGACAGGTTGGGGTGCGCTGTATTTGGTGGCGGTGTGTCTGCTGCCGGAAATCATGCGGTCGCAATTGGCGGTTCCGTTCTACTTCGGTGGCACCTCGTTGCTGATCGTCGTCGTGGTGGTCATGGACTTCACCGCGCAGGTTCAGGCGCATCTGATGTCGCATCAGTACGAAAGCCTGATGAAGAAGGCAAACCTGAAGGGCGGCTCACGCGGCGGTTTCGCGCGGAGCTGACAACAAACAAAATGGCGCTGGAGCGTGTTTCGCACGCGACCAAGGCCACAAGAAGGGCGACTCGTGCGGCGGCTTCGCGCGCGAGTGAATCGGATCCTGTTCGCGCTGGAGTAGCGCGGCGCCTGTTTCGGCAGGCAGAACCGACTCGTCGCCGGAGCATGGGCACACTCCCCATGCCGGGTTTCTTGGTGCAATGCACCAAGGGACTTCACTGCAACCCGAAGCCCTGCTATCATTCCTGATTCACTGCGCTGGAAACAGCGGCATCACATTTTCGGAGAACGCGTAATGGCGCGCATTGCGGGTGTCAACCTTCCCGTCCAGAAACACGTCTGGATCGGGCTTCAAAGTATTTTCGGCATCGGTCGGACCCGTTCCAAGAAGGTCTGCGAGGCCGCTGGCGTCGTGTCCGGTACCAAGATCCGTGACCTCACCGAAGCCGAAGTCGAGCGCCTGCGCGCCGAAATCGGCAAGTATGTGATCGAAGGCGACCTGCGTCGTGAGGTCGGCATGAGCATCAAGCGCCTAATGGACTTGGGTTGCTACCGCGGCCTGCGTCACCGACGCGGCCTGCCGATGCGCGGTCAGCGCACCCGTACCAATGCCCGTACCCGCAAGGGCCCGCGTAAGGCGATCAAGAAGTAATCTATGAACAAGCCGGCTGCTGCCAAAGTCAAGAAGAAGGTCAAGCGCATCGTCACCGACGGTATCGCGCATGTCCACGCTTCGTTTAACAACACCATCATCACGATCACCGATCGCCAGGGCAATGCACTGTCGTGGGCGACGTCGGGCGGCGCGGGTTTCCGCGGTTCGCGCAAGTCGACCCCGTTCGCCGCGCAGGTCGCCGCCGAGAAGGCCGGCAAGGCCGCGCTCGAGTACGGGCTGAAGACGCTGGAAGTGCGCATCAAGGGCCCGGGCCCGGGGCGCGAGTCCGCTGTCCGCTCGCTCAACAACGTCGGCTACAAAGTCATCAACATCGTTGACGTCACGCCGATCCCGCATAACGGCTGTCGTCCGCCGAAAAAGCGCCGCGTCTAAGGAGCCCACGACCATGGCACGTTATATTGGTCCCACCTGCAAACTCGCCCGTCGCGAGGGCGCGGATCTCAGCCTCAAGAGCCCGGCGCGCGCGCTCGATTCCAAGTGCAAGCTGGAGCAAAAGCCCGGCCAGCACGGCGCGGTCGCCAAGAAGGGCCGCCTGTCCGATTACGCCGTTCAGCTGCGCGAGAAGCAGAAGGTCAAGCGCATCTACGGTCTGCTCGAGCGCCAGTTCCGCAACTATTACAAGAAGGCGTCCTCGAAGAAGGGCAACACCGGCGAATCATTGCTGCAGTTGCTCGAGTCGCGTCTGGACAACGTCATCTACCGCATGGGCTTCGCCGTGACTCGCCCGTCGGCGCGTCAGCTGGTGTCGCATCGCGGTGTGACCGTCAACGGCAAGGTCGTCAACCTGCCGTCGTTCCAAGTACGCCCCGGGGATGCGATCACGCTGACCGAGCGCGCCCAGCGCCAGTTGCGCGTGTCCGAGTCGCTGACG
>JBKJTK010000198.1:0-3067 GCA_046590875.1 Chiayiivirga sp. | reverse complement strand
GCTCGCCGCACTGGACGATTTCCGCAACTGGTTGATCCGAGAAGCCGCGTGACATTAGAGCATATGGGCCGACGGCGACCTTCCCGCGCCCCACGGTCCCGCCGTGGGTGCCGTGCCGCGCTTCACCGAAACCGCTCTACCAGCATCAGATCGTCCACTGCCGATTGCCGACGGGCGTACAACAGCGTGCGGGCGTCCGCCGACGCCATGAAACCGCCGACCTCTGCGCCTGCGCCCAACTGGCGCGCGACAACCGTCGATTTGCGACTCGCGAAATCGAAGAATTCAATGCGGACGTCCGGCGTGGTCGAGGCGTAATACATTCCGCCGGCTGTGACGGTAAACGCGCCGTTGATAACGCCGTCGTGCACTTTGACGGCCGCTCCACCTGACGTCGGCATGCGCCAGAGTGGTGCCGCCATGCCGACGGCGGCACTCGCGGTGAAATACAGGTGATCGCCAACCTCTTGCGACGCAAATCCCCCGTCCTTCGTCACCTGCACGGCCTCTCCACCGGCGACGGACACTTTCCAGAGTTGAAACTGACCGGTGCGCGCGGAGGCAAAGTAGATTGACTTCCCGTCGCCCGAAAACGTAGGCGCGTGATCGAACGCCGGATCCGAAATGAGCTTCCGTGGCTTGCCGCCACGGGAGGCGACGACAAAGACATCGAACTGACCGTCGGCGTCGGATCCAAAGGCAATCAGCTGTCCGTCAGGCGACCAGCGTGGCGCACCGGTGCCTGTCGGAGCCCGCATCGACGTCAGCTGTACGGCGTTGTCGCCGTCGAGATCGGACACCCAGATTTCCCACGCGCCTGATCGCGTGCTTGTAAAAGCGACGCGGCGGCCGTCCGGCGACAGCTGCGGGTGGATTTCGTCTCTGGTCGAAGCAATCGCGACGGCCTGCTGCGATGACGAGGCGCCACGCGAGGCGGTGTCAATGCGCCAGATGTCGTGATCCACGAAGCTTCGGACGTAGACCAATCGTGACGGATGGTCTGGTCGTGCGCCCGAGACCGTCGGCATCACGCCATCTTCACCCACGTATGGCAGGCGCAGCGGCGAGCCGCCGCCCACCGGGAGGCGCCAGAGATTGGCGCCGCCGGCGAGAGCGTTGGTAGCGAGCAGAAGTTCTTTGCCGCCTGGCAGCCATATGGCGTGGTCTGGCCGCAGGTCGGCGACAGGCACAGGCGTTGGGTCGCCGCTCGGGGTCCAGTCTCGTCCAAGGCGAAGCACGTGCGGTACGCCGAATCCCCAGGTCGCGCGGCGTATGAACAACAACGAGCTCCCATCGGGTGACATCGCGGGATTCGTATCGGCGATGGCCGGCGGCTGCGGCTGCGTGAGTGGCCTCTTCTCACCCGTCTCGACCGCGATCGTGAACACCCCGTCTGGCTTTCCCTCGCCCGTCGTATCGGTTCCGATCAGACACGTGCTGTCCGGACACCACGCCAGAAACGCGGCATTGACCGTGGCTTCGTAGACGCGCAGATCGGCAATCTTTCGTTCCGGCCCACCGAGCGGCGGCACCAGGCGCAATTCCCGATTGCTCGATGCCAACCCAAGGGGCGGTTCGCCGCGCAGAAAGGCAATCCAACGTCCATCGGGTGACCAGGTCGGGTTGTCGTCACTTTGCGGATCCGTCGTCAAACGCAGCGGCATGCCGGCGCCGATCTGCTGTACGTACACGTCAGTGTTGTCCTGGCTGGGGCCGCGCCACGTGAAGGCGACGCGATCGCCGTCTGGAGAAAGCGCAGGATAAAGTTCCGCGCCAGGCAATGTCGTGAGGGGATCCGCGTGAACCGGCTCTGGTGGCACCACAGCAGGCCGTGAAACGCGCCACGTTATGTATACCAACGGCATTGCGAGCAACGCCAACCACAACAATCGCGTGCGTCGATGCGGCGGTGCCACAGGCACCAGTCGCGGTCTTGTGGACGCACTCTCAGTCTGCAGATCTTCAAGCGCCACCTTCAGATCAGCCATCGTCTGATATCGTCGGGCGGGATCTTTTCGCAGGCATCGAAGAATGGCCTTGTCCAGATCCGGCGGAATGGTACTGACGGCAACGCTCGGCGGTTTCGGTTCTTCGCTGACGATTCTGCCGAGCAGCACCACAGGGGAATCAGCGGCGAACGGCCTTGCCCCCGTGGCCATTTCGTACAGCATGATGCCGAAGCTGAAGATATCGGAGCGCGCGTCGACCGCGCGGCCCTCAGCCTGTTCGGGCGACATGTAGGCCACGGTCCCGAGCAGCGTCCGTGCCTCCGTCAGTGGCGCGGCCACCGTCGACAAACCGGAGGACGATTCGAACGGCTCGAGCAGCTTCGCGAGACCGAAGTCCAGGACCTTGATCCGGCGCTCCGGGAGCACCATGACATTCGACGGCTTCAGATCGCGATGAATGATGCCGCTCGCGTGCGCCGCAGCGAGCGCGTCGGCCATCTGCACGGAGTACCGCAGCATGTCATCGAGCGGCATTCCCGTTGACGGAATCACCGCATCGAGCGTCTGCCCCGCGATGTACTCCATCACGATGAAATCGGTGCCGGCGTCGCGGCGAATGTCGTGAATGGTGACGATGCCCGGGTGGTTCAGGGCGCTCGCCGCCTTCGCCTCTTGAATGAAGCGTTGTGTGGCGGCGGGATCGGCGACTTTCTCAGGTGGCAGGATCTTGATCGCGACGTAGCGGTTCAGCCGGGGATCGCGGGCCTTATAGACGACGCCCATTCCGCCTTGGCCAAGCTTTGCTTCGATCTCGTAGTGCTCGAGCGTGCGATTGATCATGTGAGGACGGGGCGCCTCATCGCAGCAAGGCCCAGACGGTTCATCCAGCCGTTCATACAACGTACGGACGTGCGATTATCGGCGGAGGCGGGCGGCCGACACAGAAAAAAAGGCGGCAGAAATGGACCAAGCCGATACAACTCAGCTTTTGTTCGATCGAGTCGACACGCACGTGGACCGCGGGAAACACGCGCGCCAGCTGCCGTGGATGGCGATTAGTGTTACGGTTGAGTTGGCTCCTCGGGCTGGATTCGAACCAGCAACCCTCCGGTTAACAG
>JBKJTK010000523.1:0-4542 GCA_046590875.1 Chiayiivirga sp. | reverse complement strand
CAGCAGGGCATCGATGGCGGTGTTGCCGCCCGACCAGTGCAAGCTGTCGAGCATGAGATCGCAGGCCTGATTGACCTGCAGGAAGCGCTCGCGCGTTCCCAGCGGCTGGACCACGAGATGCGCGTCCACGCGACGCCCGACACGCTTGAAGGCGGGCTCCAGGCGTTCGCGATACTGATCCATCCAGCGCGAATATTCGGGCGCGAAAAGCACGAACTGTACTTGCGGAACCTGCTGTGCAATCCCGGCCAGCACCGCGTCACCGTCGGGATGCAGCTTGAACACCGACTGCGGCACCAACACTCGTGGGCGCAATGCATCCAGGCCGAGTGCGTCAGGTGTCAGCCGTTCGGGCAGCGTCGGTCGGCGATAGTCGACGCCGAGACCCGGCAGGGTGTGCAGGCGCTCGCGGTAGTGCGCGTCGGCGTCGTGCGGTTCCATCGATGCGCAACTGAGGAAATCTTCGATGCCGGAGTAGCCCGAAGTGACTGGATGCCCCCACGCCACGGCCTGCCGACGTGCCAGGCGCAACGCCGCCAGTGGCGTGAGGCGCGCATCCATGCCCAGTTCCGGGTAGATCAGCAGGTCCAGATCGTCACCGCGCACCGTGCGTGCGACGTCCTCGATCGTTTGCTCCAGGTATCGAAATACCGACGCCGCCGCGCCAAGACGATCGGTCTGCGCATCGCGCTGCGGCCCGAGCTGGTACAGGTAGACGTCGAAACCGGCCTCTCGCAGCCAGCCGATCCAGCCACCGAAGTAGGAGCCGACCGTGCAGGTGCGCCAGCTCGATGAGAGCAGGCCGATGCGGCCGCTGCGATGCGACGACAGCGGTTCGCACAAGCCGGGCCGAAGTGCAGCGGCCGCGCGTTCGATGAGGGAAGCGAAACGGGTTTGCGGTTCGAGATCGTTCTGGCCCTGGTAGGCCAGAAAAAAGTTGCTGTGCGCGAGTTGCCGCAAGGGGATGTCGAGTGTCGCCAGTCGCGCGTCACTCCACACGTCTTCGAGGTGGTCCAGTCCCCGATCGAATCGTCGGCGCCACTGCTGGACATCCTCGGCGTCTGCGTAGATCGCGGGCAGGGCCAGCGCGGCGATCATCTCGGCCCGTAGCATCGCGTTGCCGGAGCCGATGCTGGCCGCCACGATCTGCGCGGCGCCGCGCGAGGCGGCTTCCGCCTCGCCACGCAGGCGCAGTTCCGTCACGGCTGCGGTCGCCGCGGCGAGATCGTGGCCGGCGTGCAGGCGATCGAGGGCCGCAAGGACCGCGGGAACCTGTCCGGCGCGGGCGGCGGTTTGCGCCATCCAGCCTGCGTCAAAGCTCGTACGCGCCGTCGTGTCCAGGCCATCAAGAAACTTCGCGGCCGCGTCGGGCGCCTGCACGCCTGCGTGCAGCAGTTGTGCGGCGGGGTCGCCAGGATTGAGTTCGAGATGGCGCACGAACGCGGCCGCGGCAGCATCGCGCTGGCCAAGATCGCGCAGACACAGCCCCAGATTGAACCAGGCCTGTGGATGCGATGGCCACAGGTCGATCGCAGCGCGGAAGTCGGCGGCTGCCGTGGCGGCATCGTGCAGGCGCACGTTGCTGCCGCGATTGTTGACGGCGGTGGCGAGCAAGCGGGAGAACTGGGCGTGCAAGGGATACTGCTGCAGCAGTCGCTGCAGGCTGTCGATCACGAGGTCGAGCCGGCCCAGCGCATTGGCGGCATTGGATCGCACCACGAGGGCGCGCGCATCGGCGGGATCGGATTGCAGTTTCAGCTCGACCGCATGCATCGCCTCGGCGTGTCGTCCGGCGCGAACCCAGTCTTCGATCTGCTGGATATCGACCATTCCTGCCGCTGCGCTCAATCGTGCTGCGCGACGGGCAGCCCAGCCAGCCCCAGCCGGGAGCCATTTGCGCGGCCGAGCTGCGCACTCAGCCAGCGTCCGGTCTCGATCAGCGCCGCGAGATCGATGCCGGTCTCGAAGCCCAGTCCTTGCAGCATGAAGACCAGGTCTTCGCTCGCGACGTTGCCGCTCGCCCCTTTCGCATACGGGCAGCCGCCGGTGCCGGCGATCGAGGCGTCGACCACGCGCACGCCTTCTTCCAGGCAAGCCAGCACGTTGGCGAGCGCCTGGCCGCGGGTGTCGTGGAAATGCACCGCGAGGGCGGTCATCGGGATTTCGTCGGCGACCGCGCGCAGCATGATGCGTGCGGCATTCGGCGTGCCGGCGCCGATGGTGTCGCCGAGCGAGACTTCGTAGCAGCCCATCGTGTACAGCCGCGCTGCAACACGCACCACGTCGGCCAGCGGCACCTCGCCTTGATAGGGGCAACCGAGCGCGGTGGAAACATAGCCGCGCACTTTTACCCCATCGCGCCTTGCGCGCTCGACCACGGGTTCGAAGCGCGCGAGGGATTCATCGATACTCGCATTGATATTGCGCCGGCTGAAGGCCTCGGAAGCGGCGCCGAACACGGCGATTTCTTCCACCCCGACCGCGCGCGCACGCTCGTAACCGTGCTCGTTCGGCACCAGCACCGGATAACCGACTCCCTCGCCCCGCGCGATGCCGGCGTAGACTTCGGCGGCGTCGGCGAGCTGCGGCACCCACTTGGGGCTGACGAAGCTGGTCGCTTCGATCGTGCGCAGGCCGGTGGCAGTAAGCCGGTCGATCAACGCGATCTTGCTCGCCGCCGGAAAGATCTGCTTCTCGTTCTGCAAGCCGTCGCGTGCGCCGACCTCGACCACACGCATGAACTCGCTCACGGCGTGTCGTCCGAAGCCGCGCGGCGGAACTGCAGCGGCGCTTCGAAGCGGAACACCCGATGCTTGCCGAGGGTCTTGCGGATTTCCTCCGGTGTACCGCTGACGCGCACCGTCAACTCGTTCTCCCGCATCAGCACTTCGCCCGCGATGTCCTTGTCCAGCACGCGGTGCGCCAGGGCGCGGTTCGGGGCGCTGGCGAGGCGCAGGCGGTCGCGGCTGAGACTATAGGCGAACAGGTAGACGTCCCCGTCGCGATCAAGCAGGTTGGGCTCGATCTCGAAGCTGCGGTTGGCCCAGTCCGCGTCGAGCCAGAGATAGCGCACGCCACCGACACGAGCGCTGCTCAGCGTGGTCGGTTCGGCACGGCGGTCGCCGTTTTGCTTGTGCTCGATCGTCACAAGGCGGCATTTCGCATCGACGATAGCTTCGAGTTCACCCTCCGCTTCGTCCTTGTCGCCCTGCGATAGCCAACGCCCCACGAGCGCCGGATCGCAGGCCTCGGCGGCCGCAGGTGGATTCTGAAACACGGTACGTTGGCAACCGACGAGTGCGAACAGCATCATCGTCGCCGACAAGATGCGAACAACCGGTGCAAGCGAACTCGGCTTCATGGTGCGGTCTCCTCGAAACGGATCAACACAGTATCGGCTTCGACAAATTCGCCGACGACCGCGCGCAGTTCCGACACGCGGCCGGCCTGCGGTGCGCGCAGGGTCAGCTCCATCTTCATCGCTTCCATCACCAACAGCGGCTGTTGCGCTTCGACCGCATCGCCGACCGCGACCTGCACCGCCACGATGCGACCGGGCATCGGTGCGCGGATGCGATCGCTGGCCGTCGCCGCGGTGCCTTCGAAACCCCAGGGGCGGGCGGGATGGAAGCGATAACGGCGAGCGCCATCGTGCACGATCAAGTCGTCGCCAGAACGCAGGATCGGCAGGCGGCGCGGCGCACCGTCGATCGCGAGGGTCAGCGCATCCGGCGTGCTCGCGAGCAGCCGTACCGTGTGCAGCGCATCGGAGTGCATCAGGGTGAACTCCTGCGCCGCGCCAAGCACCTGCAATTCGATTCGCGTGCCGCGCCATTCCAACCAGAGCGGGCGCGCACTGGCGTGTCCGAGACGCCAGCCGTCCGCCAATGCCCAAGGGGAATGCGGGTCGGCGCCGGCGCGTGCCTCAATGCGCGCCTGCCCGGCTTCGCCCAGCAGGCGCAGGCAGGCGGCGGCCGCCAGCGCGGCGAGCGGCGGCGTGGTCTCGACGGGAAAGACTTCGTCGAGATGACGGTCGAGATAACCGGTGTCGATGGTGCCCGCGACCACGCGCGGATGCGCGATCAAGCGTTCGAGAAAATCGATATTGCTGGATGGCCCCACCACGTCGCAGCGTCCGAGGGCATGCGCCATTTTCGCCAGTGCCGAGGGACGATCCGCCGCATGCACGATGAGCTTGGCGATCATCGGATCGTAGAACACGGTGACGGTGTCGCCGGATTCCACGCCGGCGTCGAGTCGCACGCCATCGCCTTCGGTCGGAAGCAGCAGGCGTTCGAGTCGACCGCTACCGGGCAGGAAGTTTTTCTCCGGGTCTTCCGCGTACAACCGCACTTCGATGGCATGGCCGCGTTGTGCGATTTGATCCTGCCGCAACGGCAGCGGCTCGCCCGCGGCGACGCGCAGTTGACATTCGACCAGGTCCAGCCCCGTCACCATCTCGGTGACCGGATGCTCGACCTGGAGCCGGGTATTGATCTCCATGAAGTAGAACGCGCCGTCCGCGCCCACGATGAACTCCAC
>JBKJTK010000174.1:0-6370 GCA_046590875.1 Chiayiivirga sp. | reverse complement strand
CCGCACTGGCCCTGCCATTTGCCCGCACTGGCGCCACAATCGTTGCAGACGTAGGCAGTCTTGGCCTTTGCCATGGGATGTCCTTGCTGCCGACCGGGTTGGCAAGGGTCCGGGCTGGGGCCGGGCGCGTCAACCCGTCACGCCGCTGCAACGTTTTACCGTAGCGAATCGTCGTACCCTGTCGCCGGGGTGGCCATTGGGAGAAAACGTTATGTCTTTGCGTACTTGCGTTGCCTGTTTGCTGATGCTCGCGTCGATCGCCACGGCAGAGGCCGCGACGCACCAAGTGCAGGTGTTCAGCTTTGGCTACACCCCCAAGACGCTGACGATTGCGCCCGGAGATACGGTGGTCTGGAACAATACGGGCGGCAGCCACAATGTGGCGGCCGACGACGGCAGCTTCGGCAATGCCGTCAGCAGCAGCGCCTGGACCTTTTCGCGGGTGTTCAACAGCCCCGGACAGTTCGGCTACCACTGCACCCCACACGGATCCCCCGGCGTCGCCATGTTCGGCACGGTCCGGGTCGAGGGTGCGACCGCGACGATTGCGATCAACCCCGGCATCACCGGCACCTGGTTTAATCCGGCGACCCCGGGCCAAGGTTTCGAGCTGGAGGTCGTGCAGGCCGCCAATGGTATTGCGTTCGGATGGTTCACCTGGAGCGCGACCACGCCGGGCGCACATGACTGGCTGTCGGGGTTCGCTCCGATCTTGATCGACAGCGCGACGGCGGATCTGCAACGCAGCAGTGGCGGACGCTTCAACGATCCGACACCGGTCACCACGGCGAGCGTCGGCAGCGCGACTTTCCGCTTCACCAGTTGCCAGAACGGGACGGTCACCTTCAACCGCACCGACAACGGCCAGTCCGGCACCATTCCGATCCAGCGCTTGACGCCCGTCCCGAGCAACTGCACTGCGGCCGCCAACGGCCAATGAGCGCTTGAGATCGAGTGCATGGCCTCGGGCGAGGTGAAGCAGCGACTCGCCGCGATCAGCCTCGTCGTCCGCGACTACGACGAGGCGATTGCGTTCTACACCGGCGCGATGGGATTCGAGTTGCTCGAAGATGCGCCGCGCGGAGCTGGCAAACGCTGGGTGGTGGTGGCGCCACCCGGCAGTAGCGGCACCGCCCTGCTTCTGGCCAAGGCGGCGACACCAGAGCAACACGCCTGCATCGGCCGCCAGGCAGGCGGCCGGGTCTGGCTCTTTTTACACACCGACGACTTCGCGCGCGACCATCGCCGCATGTCGGCGCAAGGCGTTCGCTTCCTCGAACTGCCACGCATCGAAGACTACGGCACGGTTGCTGTTTTCGAAGATCTGTACGGCAACCGCTGGGATCTGCTGCAGCCGGGCACCGTGTAATCAGCGGGCGTCTCGAACCTCGACCGTGATCACAGTTTCTTCGCGTCCTGGCCCTAGCCAGGAGGTGTTACAATTTGTCACTATTGCTCCTGGCACGTCATCGATCGACGTGGTGCGTCGCAGCACGACGCCGGAGGTGGTCGCCACAAGCGACCGCCGCCATCACAGGGATCCGAGCTGGCGAGGGTGATATGAAAGTCGTAATCCGTTTATTGGTGCTGGCGCGCTTCCTGATGTTGAGTCGGCAGGCGCGCGATATCCGCCGCATTGTGGAGGAGTTGCCGGTCAGCGCTCAACGCGCCGTCGGCCAACTGGCGATGGCCGAAATCCGCAACGCGGCGCGGGCCACCACGCCGCACATGTATGGCAGCCAGGTCGAGGATCGCTACCAGCCCTGGGGTGACGCCACCCAGCTCGCCTGTCACAAGGCGCAATCCCGCACCCCGCAGCTCAAGCTGCGTGGCATCGCCCTGTGGCTGGCGGTGACCTTCCACGAGACCCGCGACTCGATTCACCCCAGTCTGCAGGGTGTGCATCGCGAGGTGCTGGGCCTGCTCGGGCTGCTGAAGGGCACGTATGCCGCCAACCTTGCCGCGCACGCGGCGGGACCGGAGCAGGAAGACACCGCGCGCGCAGCGTAAGCGCTTAGCCGCGACGCATCAAACGCGTCGCGATGTCCTGATACAAGGTTGCCAGCGTCTCCAGATCAGCCACAGCCACGTGCTCGTCGAGCTGGTGGATGCTGGCGTTGATCGGGCCCAGTTCCACCACTTCCGCCCCCAAGGGCGCGATGAAACGCCCGTCCGAGGTGCCCCCGATCGTGTTCTCGTCGGGCACGATATCGAGTCGGCTTCGCAGGGTTTCGCGCACCGCATCGCGCAAGGCGCCAGCGGCGGTCAGAAACGGTTCGCCGGATAAATGCCAGGCAATCGTGGTATCCAGACCGTGGCGCGCGAAGGTGGCGTCGACCTCTGCGCGCAAGGCCTCGGCGCTCCACGCGGTGGAGTAGCGGAAATTGAACTGCGCGTGCAGTTCCCCCGGAATCACATTGTTGACCCCGGTGCCAGCCGCGATATTCGAGACCTGGAAACTGGTTGGCGGGAATTCAGCGCTGCCGGTGTCCCAGTGTCGCTCCGAGAGCTCAACCAAGGCCGGCGCGAAGCGGTGGATCGGATTGTCGGCACGATCCGGGTACGCCACGTGACCCTGCACGCCGCGCAAGACCAACTTGCCCGACAGAGACCCTCGCCGGCCGATGCGCACGCTGTCGCCCAAGCGCGACAACGACGAAGGCTCGCCTACCACGCACCAGTCGATACGTTGTCCAGTGGCACGGAAACATTCGGCGACCGCACGCACCCCGTTGATCGCGTCGCCTTCTTCATCTGACGTGAGCAACAACGCCAAGGTGCCCGCGTGATCCGGCTCAGCCGCGACGAATCGTTCCAGCGCACAGACGAAAGCCGCAACGCTGCCCTTCATGTCGGCCGCACCGCGCCCATACAATTTTCCGTCGCGGATGTCCGGCACGAACGGATCGCTGCTCCAGCCATCGCGCGGTCCGCTCGGCACCACGTCGGTGTGGCCAAGGAAGATCAGCACCGGCCCGCCTGCGCCGTGCGTGGCCCAAAGATTGCTGACCGGCCCGAAGGGCAGGTGCTCGATGCGAAAGCCCGCCGCCGCGAGTCGCTCCGCGAGCAGCGTCTGGCAGCCGGCATCCTCGGGCGTCACTGACGCGCGCCGCACCAGTTCGCAGGTCAGCTCGAGGACATTGCTCATGCCACCACACTCATCAAAAGCGCCCTCAGCGGCCGACTGCAAACCGCATCTTGAACCCGTTGTCGCTGAAGCCTTGCGTAACCACGTCGTCGGCCGTCACCACAACCGGCCGCTTGATCAACGTCGGATACTCCTTCAACAACAATTTCCATTCGGCGTCGGACCCGGGCGCCTTGCGATTCGGCGGCAAGTTGCGCCAGCTGGGCGACGTCTTGTTGACCAATTTCTCCCAACCACCGAGCTGATCCTTCCAAGCCACCAGGGTTCCCGGCGCGGTGCGCTGATCGCGGTAATCGACAAACTGATGTTCGATGCCGAAACGCTGCAACCAGTTGCGCGCTTTGCGACAGGTATCGCAATTGGAGAGTCCGTAGAGAGTCAGGGGCATGAAGAGTTCGATCTGGTCAGGAAGGCGAAGTGGCCAGTCGCCAGTTCCACTGGCCAAAAGAGTGCGCAGCGGCCGTGATGCGTTGTTTCTGGCTACTGGAACTGGCCACGGGAACTGCCCTCCTCATTCCGCCGCCCCGCGCAGCAGATCGTTGATGCTGGTCTTGGAGCGCGTTTTCGCATCGACCTGCTTCACGATCACCGCGCAATAGAGCGAATATTTTCCGTCCGCCGACGGCAGCGAGCCCGACACCACCACGCTGCCCGCCGGCACGCGGCCATAGCTGATCTCGCCGGTGGCGCGGTCGTAGATGCGTGTGCTCTGGCCAAGGAACACGCCCATGCCAATCACGCTACCCCGCTCCACCACCACGCCTTCGACCACTTCCGAGCGCGCGCCGACGAAGCAGTCGTCCTCGATGATGGTGGGACTGGCCTGCAGCGGTTCCAGCACGCCGCCGATGCCGACACCGCCGGACAAGTGACAGCGCGAACCAATTTGCGCGCAGGATCCGACGGTGGCCCAGGTGTCGACCATCGTCCCGGCGCCGACGTAGGCGCCGATATTTACGAAACTCGGCATCAGCACGACATCCTTGCCCAGGTGCGCACCACGACGCACTACCGCACCGGGCACGACGCGCGCGCCGACCTCGCGGAAGGCGTGCTCGTCGGCATCGGCGAAACGCAGCGGCACCTTGTCCCAGTACGGCGCGGGATCGGCGTCCATCAGCCGCATATCGTTGACCCGGAAAAAGAGCAGCACCGCTTTCTTCAACCACTCGTTGACCTTCCAGCCGCCTTTGCCATCCGGCGCTGCGACGCGGTACTCGCCCGCCTCCAGACCGGTCATGACACGCTCGACCATGTCGCGGGTCGATCCATCGATCTCGGCCAGGGTCAAGGTGGCGCGGCGCTCGAAGGCGCTCTCAATTGCGATTTGCAGCTCGTTGTCTGCCTTGCGGGCTCGGGCCATGGTGTTTGGGGGTCGGAAGATCAGGGTGTTTCGAGGGACGACAGCAGCGCTGCACGCAGTGCATCGCATTGCGTTTCCACCAGCGCTGCGTCGCTCTCGTCGGTGAGGAGAAAAAAGTCTTCAACCCGCTCGCCGAAGGTCGCGATGCGCGCGTCATGTACGCGCAACCGGTGCTCGCGCAACAACGAAGCGACTTGTGCCAGCAAGCCGGGACGATCGCTGCAAACCAGCGTCATCTGGGTGCGGCCCTCGCTGGGCGCAAACTCGACGCGGGTGGGAATGCGAAAATGCTTGAGCTGGCGCGGCAACGCGCGACGTGACGGGGGTCGCTTTTCCGGTCCCGCGCGCAAGGCCTCGCGCACGCTATCGCTCACGCTGATGGCACGACGCTCGGGCGCGACGAAATCGACTCCGGCATCGAGCACCTGGAACGTGTCGAGACTCATGCCGCGACGCGAGTTCACCACGCGCGCCTCCACGATGCTCAGCCCCAGTCGATCGAGCGCGGCGGCAACAGTGGCGAACAAACCGTCGCGATCAGGCGAATAAACAAAAATTTCCAGCGCACCGGGCCGCTTGTGTGCACGCGCCAGCACCAGCGGAAGCTCCGCTTCGATCGTGGCGGCGATGCCGCGCGTTTGCCAGACGATCTGCTCGGCGCGATAGCGCAGGAAACTCTCGTCCGGGAACTCAGCCCAAACCCGATCGATGCCGGCATCGTCCAGCCCCGTGTCCTGCAGTCGCTCGCGGGCCGCGATGCGCGCTTCCTCGATGCGTTCCTCGGCGTGCAGCGGGTGCTCCAGCCCACGCCGCAATGCGAAGCGCGTGGCGGTGTAAAGATCGGCCATCAGGCGATCCTTCCACGCGTTCCACAGTTTCGGACTGGTGCCGGCGATGTCGGCCACGGTGAGCAGATACAAATAGTCCAAGCGCTGCCGTTCACCCACGAGGGTCGCAAAGCGCTTCACGACTTCCGAATCGGCGATGTCCTGACGCTGCGCCGTCACCGACATGGCGAGGTGGTGGCGCACCAACCACGCGACCAGATCGGTATCGGCCGCCGACAGACCGTGGTCGAGGCAGAACATGCGCGCATCCACCGCGCCCAGCTCCGAATGATCGCCGCCGCGACCTTTGGCAATGTCGTGAAACAGTCCGGCCAGCAGCAGCAGCTCGGGTTTGCGCAGCAGCGGCCATATCTCGTGACCGAGGGCGAAGCGTTCGCTCGACGCCGGATCGGCGAAGCTCGCCATATTGCGCAGCACGGTGAGCGTATGCTGATCCACGGTGTAGACGTGGAACAGGTCGTACTGCATGCGCCCGGAGACCTTGCCGAATGCGGGCAGGTACCGCCCCAAAACGCCAAGCCTGGCCATGCGCTCCAGCGTCGGAATCGCCGCCGGGTCGCGCAGCAGGTCGAGGAATCGGGCCTTGACCGAGGGTTCGGCGCGGAACTTCGTGTCGATGCGCGAGAGCGATTCGCCCAGCGCGCGCGCGGCAGTCGAATGCAGGCCTCTGAGCTCAGGGTGCTGCTGCCAAACCCGGAACAGACTGAGGATCGCCACCGGCCGACGCAGCAGCAGGTCCGGCTTGAGCAAGCCGAGAAATCCGTCGATGCGAACGAATTCGGCATCGATGGGCTCGACGACGACCGCTTCCGACAAGCCTTCCTCGAAGCGCTGCAGCAAGCGTTCCCCGATTCGCAGAACCAGCGCTGCGCTACGAAAGTAATCCTGCATCAACTGTTCGACCGCAAGGTTCTGCGCGTGCTCGTCGCGGAAGCCCATGCGTGCGGCGAGCTGCTTCTGGTAGTCGAACAGCAGGCGTTCCTCGCGCCGCTCGGCCACCAGATGCAGGCC
>JBKJTK010000106.1:0-10063 GCA_046590875.1 Chiayiivirga sp. | reverse complement strand
TGCGTGACGTTTGATCTGTTCATCGCAGGTGCCGGGTGAGGAAGTGGGTGGTGTGATCCATCGCGATCACGGCGCTGTCAGGATCATAATCAGCGCGTTCGTCGCAGTTGAAACCATGACCTGCCGCGTAGACGTTGAACACCGCTTCCGGATGATGTTCGCGGTGCGACGCCACGTCTTCCGGCGAAATGATCGGATCAAACTCGCCGAAATGGAACAGCATTGGCGCCTGTAGCTTCTCGCGCACGAACGGCATCGTGCGACCGCCGTAATAGCTCACCGCGGGCAGCCCCAGGCGCGTATTGGCGAGGAAAGCAACCGTCCCACCCCAGCAGAAACCCACCACGCCGACCTTGCCTTCGTGCTGCAGTTGTTCAGCGACTTCGTGCACGTCGCTCAATACACCTTCAAAGCCAAGTCGCGCGACGAGTTCACGTCCACGTGCGATTCCAGCCTCGTCGTATCCCAGTTCGACATGGTGTTCGATGTGGTCGAAGAATGCCGGCGCCACGGCGCTGAAGCCATGCGCCGCGAAACGATCCACGACGCGGCGGATGTGGGCATTCACACCAAAGATTTCCTGCACCACGATCAGTATTCCCTTGACGGGAATAGGCGGGTCGGCGCGCCAGCCACCGATGCGGCCGGTCGGGGTGTCGAGCGAGACGGGATGACCCATGAGGCAGTCTCCGCGGCGGTCAGACGATGGTACGCCTTCGCCTTCGGGATGGCGCGATCCCCCGTGAATCCTCAATCAGCGCAGTCGGCGATGCGATGCAACGCGAGCTGCCCGCGTCGACCGGCGAAGGCGCCCGCGATGTCGCTTTCGTCGAAGGCATAGTCGAGCGTCGCACGACTGCACGAGGTGAACCGGATCCGGGCGCGACCGACCGACCAGGTGTTGTTGGTAGGTTCGGCGTCCAGGCTTCCACCGATCGTGCGTGCGATCGGAACCTCCAAGCTTCCGTCGACCGCAGCGCTGAGTTTGCCCGCGAGGGTAAACCAGTGCTGGGACGTTGGATCGTCACTGGAACCATCGACGTCGTAAGTAAACCAGCCTCCGGAAAACAGGCCCGGATCGTCACCGCGCGGCGGACGCAGGTCGAAGAGCAAGCCCTGTCCGGAGCGTTGCGGTTCGTACCACGCGCCTGAACTGCGCGGGTCGAGACCGTGACTTGGCATGACCGCAGTCACGTCGGCAGCGGCCACGCCGCAGGCGCGAGAGCCCGGTGTCACACGCTGTAGGGGTATCACGCCCTCGGCACCGCCATCGACGCTGGAGTCGAGGCGGTAGACAAGCAGGGCGCGGTCACAGTCCAGCAGGCGCACGACCGCGCTGCCCACACGTTGCGCATCGACGGGAGGACCGGCCGCAAATTGGCCTTGCGAACTGCGGTAAAGGTCGAGCGCAATCGCATCGGCCGCGGACTGCGACGCTTTGGCTGCACCCGCAAGCGTGTACCAGCGTTGCTCGGCGGCGTCATGCCCTCCTGCGCGTGTGTACGTGAACCATCCGCCATGCACCAGCCGCTGCGCGGGATCGAAATCGAGCAGCAACCCTTGGCCCGGCGTATCCGTCGCCGCCCACGTTCCCAGCAGGGCGGGCAGGGACAAGCTGCTCACGATTCCTGGTGCTGGCGTCGGTGGTCGGAACGTCACCCCGAGCTGCCCATCGACATCGTGCGAAGACGCGATCAGCAAGCTGCCATCCTCCCGCAGCGCTACCTCTTCGGTGGGCAGATGGGGATAGCGCGTCTTGATCGGCGTCGCGGGTGCGAAGCTCGTGACTGCCACGCCCGTGGCGAGATCGAAGCCACGCACCCGCTGTTGCGATATCAGACCTCGTTCGGGGGTTAGGAACACCATGCCGGCGCTAACAGCCAGCGTGGCGCGCGCAAAAAACGTTGATTCAAACCGATAGCGATCCCGGCCGAAATGCTGCCAGACCACGCTACCGTCCGCGGCGCGCAAACGGGCGCGATGGGTGCTGGACTGGCCGTCGGATACAAACACGATCCGGTCGCCATCGGGTAGCACGATTGCCGACGAATAATGCCCACGGAATCCGGCGGGCCAAGGCCGACTCCAGCGTCGCTCGCCTTGGAAATCAAAATCGGCCAGACCCGATTCTGTCCGCGTGACGACCGAACCATCATCGCCGGCTACCAGTGGCAGCAATACTCCGGGTGTGTCGATGGCGATCGACCAGCGCAGGGCGCCGGCAAGTTCGTGCATCGCCAACGTGCCTTGGCTCGATGCATAGCGGAAGGTCGCCACCGCGGCGAGCTTGCGGTCGGGTGAGCCTGCGGTAGCAACTCCACCCTCACGGCCAGGAACCTCTGCGAGCAGCGTGCGTGTGACGTCCCCACCCTGTGCACCAATGTGCACGCGATAGACCCGATGCGCACAGCTTCCGCTCGATTGCAGGAGATCGATCTGGCAGTCGCTGGCGATCGCATCGAGACCACCATCGTCGCGAAGACGAATCGTGGCATTGCCATACAGAGTGGAGGCACGCGCCTCGACCCAATCGTGCAGCAGGTGCCCGTCCTTGCGCGCGAGACAAACGATGGCTGCCGTGATCGCAAAGTCTCCCGCGCGCCACAGGCAGACACGGTGCGAATTGGCGGCGAACCAATGCCGGGCGTCTGACGCGTGAGGCGAGCCGTCGGCAGGAGAAGCCGGTAGTCGGGTACGCCAGCGCAGTTGACCGCTGGTGGAAAGGTGATGCAGTTCAGCGATATTGGCGTGATCGACGGTGACCATGAAGGCACCCTCGTGATCAAGATGAAGTCCGGCGATTCTTGTGCGTTCCGGGACCGCGGGCGCGATCGGGCGCTCCTGTGCACCGACGGGCCCGATGCGAAGCAGGCGCGTCAGGGCGGGTTCGAGCACGAGCACCGAGCCGTCGACGAGCTCGCTCAGCGGTTCCAGGCCAGCGCGCAAGGTCAACACCGGTTCCAAGCCTTCTGCACCGGGGCGCACCAAGGCGTCGCCGTGCATCTGGGAGGTGAGCGATCGCAGTCGCCACAGGGGCGCGGCAGCGGCGCGTGCGCTGTGCAGTTTCCCAACCAATCGATTGCTATCGAGCCGTTGTTCCCACAGCGCGCGCCCGTCGGGATCGACCGCTTGCGCGAGTTGGGTGCTGCCCTCAGAGAACACCGAGTAGGAGCGTTGCCGATCGGCGGCGAGCGCGACCAGTCTATTGTCGCCGGTGCGGGCCTGCGTCCACCGATGCTGGCCGCCGGCACCGATCCGGACAAGCTCGCTGCGTACCTGAGGTGAGCCGAAACTGCGGAAGACGAGCGCGTCGCCGTTCGGTGTCGCAGTCAGCCTGACGTCAGGTACCGGATCGCCTGCCGGTAACGGCAAGGGATAGCGCCACGCCTCGCCCCCGCGCAGGATGCGTACCAGGGCGGGCGACTCGACCGGCTGGCCGACCACGTTGCGGGTCGCGAAAACATACGCCCCTTCGGCGTTCGGAATCGCGGCGATCTCGGGGTCGTTGAAGTTCGCGAGCAAAACCGTACGGCTGCAGTCGCGGGCAAAACGAGTCACAGAGTTGTGGATATCGAGGCTGGAAGAGACCAAATACTGTCCGATGTGGCCACCGCCGCTATCCAGCGTACGCGTAACGGTTTCACCCTCCCAGAAGTTGGGGCCCACCAAGCTGTCGAAAGAGCGCAGGTCGAGTCCGCCCAACCACCCGCGTTCGGCCTGACACAGACGGCTGGGAGGCTGAAAGCCTGCCCCATCATCGAAATGGGGCAGGTAGGTCAGCGACAACCCGTGCGCAAGCAGGTTGTCGGAAGCGGGCGCAAAGAACTCGACCAGATCCTTCGATAGCTGGCTGCCGTCAGCCGAAAAGCGAAGCGCCCAGCGACGTCTTGAGGCGTCCTGGCCGCTCACGACGAATCCGCCGTCCGACAACCCCACCGCATCTTGAACGAGCAAGGGCTGAAGCGCGTCGGTCCGAATTTGGTAGCTCCACGAAGGCGCGGCCACGACGCAGGCGGATTGCCCGAACATTAGGAGCAAAAGTCCAAAAAGTCCGATCCGGTGGTAGCCGCCGAGGTGGAGATGAACAAATCGGGTTGACATCCTTGTGTCCTTTTTCCGCTTCATTCGATCGAATCGCTGACGACTGATGGCCCGCCGCCACGATGATACGCGCTGATCTGGACGCGAAGTCGGGGCACAGGCCGCCGCGTCTCTACCGCCGTATACTGCGCGCCCGCTTGATTCACACGATTTAGTCAACATGTCCCTCGCCAATCCCAAAGTCGGTTTCGTCAGCCTCGGTTGCCCGAAGGCGTTGGTCGATTCCGAGCGCATCCTCACCCAGCTCAAGGTCGAGGGCTACGACATCGTCCCCAGCTACGACGATGCGGACGTGGTGGTGGTCAACACCTGCGGATTCATCGATTCGGCAGTCAAGGAATCACTGGACGCGATCGGCGAGGCGCTGGCGGAGAATGGCAAGGTCATCGTCACCGGGTGCCTCGGCAAGCGAGAGGAGATCATCCGCGCCGCGCACCCGGGGGTGCTTTCGATCAGCGGGCCGCAGGACTACGTCAGCGTGATGAATGCCGTGCACTCCGTGCTGCCGCCGACGCACGATCCGTTCGTCGACTTGCTGCCCGACTACGGATTGAAACTCACGCCCAAGCACTACGCCTACCTGAAGATTTCCGAAGGCTGCAATCATCGCTGCAGCTTCTGCATCATCCCGTCGATGCGCGGTGATCTGGTATCGCGCCCGGTGGATGACGTGCTGCGCGAGGCCGAAAAGCTGGCGCGCGGCGGCGTCAAGGAACTGCTGGTGGTGTCGCAGGACACCAGCGCGTACGGCGTCGATGTGAAATACGCCGAGCGCGAGTGGCGCGGAAAGTCGTATCAGACCCGCATGAAAGCGTTGTGCGAAGGCTTGGGCGAACTGGGCCTGTGGACGCGCTTGCACTACGTCTACCCGTATCCGCATGTCGACGACATCATTCCGCTGATGGCGGATGGCAAAATTCTGCCGTATCTCGATATCCCGTTCCAGCACGCGGCGCCGCGGATTCTCAAATTGATGAAGCGACCGGGCGCGGTCGACAAGACCCTCGAACGTATCCAGCGCTGGCGCGAGATCTGTCCCGAAATCACGATCCGCAGTACGTTCATCGTCGGCTTTCCTGGCGAAACCGACGAGGACTTCGAGACCCTGCTGGATTTTCTCGACGCCGCTGAACTCGATCGCGTCGGCGCCTTCGCTTATTCGCCGGTCGCGGGCGCGAAGGCCAACGATTTGCCCGATCCGGTGCCGGAAGGCGTGAAGCAGGAGCGCCTGCGCCGTTTCATGGAACTGCAGTCGGAAATCAGCGCCGAGAAACTGGAACGCAAGGTCGGCAGCGTGCAGCGCGTGCTGGTGGATGCGCTCGACGGAGAACTCGCGATCGGCCGCTCGCAAGCCGATGCGCCCGAGATTGATGGTCTGGTGCAGATCCAGGACGGCGCACTCGCCGGCCTGAAACCCGGTGATTTTGTCGACGTCACGATTCTGGGCAGCGACGAGCACGATCTGTTCGGGCTGGTCGATCCGGAACGCGCGGACGATTGAGACCTAGGTGGCACGGCCGCACTCCGGCGTGCCCGGATCGAGTCCGGGACAGGCTCTGACCTCCGCGCCACGGGTGCCTCCTGCACCTCGACGTCGCTACGTCGCGCCCGCGCGCGGTGCGGTGGATTCTCACTGCTTCGAGGCATCGATCTTCGACGGCTTCCGCGAGCATTCCGACTGGCTCACGGGTCCCGAGTGGCCGTCCCTGGCCGCCATGAACGCAGCACTCGCCGACGCGCGGCATCCATACTCCGATGCACCGCTGCGTTTCGTTGAACAGACCCCGGCCTTGCTCGCCGATGGCCTGCACTACGAGCAACGCATCTACCAGCGTGGCCAGATTGCAACCCGCGTCGACAACTGGCACGACCTATTCAATGCGCTGATGTGGATCGAACGCGCGCCGCTCAAGGCGGCACTCAACGCACGCCAGAGCGGCGACGTAACGGTGATCGGCCACGCCGAACGCACCCGTGCGCAATGCGCCCTGACGCATTTCGACGAGGGCGGTGCAATCGTGTTGTTGCGCGATCCTGCCTTGCTCGCCCTTTGGGATGCGCATGACTGGCACGGCCTGTTCTGGCTCGAACGCGCGGCCTGGTCCGAGGGCCGCGCGCAGGTCCTCGTGTTCGGGCATGCCTTGCTGGAACATGCGCTCGTACCGGAACCTCTCCACACGGCGAAATGCGCAGCCGTACTCCTCGCCCCTGACACGATTTTCAACCGGGACACAGAGCGAGCCGCCGGCGCGCTCATCGCAAATGCGATCGCCGAGGCGAGACTGATGAACGACCCGCAGGAGTTGCGCCCGCTGCCGCTCTCGGGAATCCCCGGTTGGCATCCCGACACGATCCATGAACCGTTCTACGCCGACGCGCCGTGCTTTCGGCCCTTGCGCAGTGGACGTCGCTATCCCGCGCCGCTGCGCTGTTGAATCGACGAACTCAGCCGCGGTGGTTCAATCGCCGCAAGCGCCGACGCGCTGCAACGCCAGCGTGCCGCGTCGGCCCGCGAACGCGTGCGCGAGTTCGGTCGGGTCGAAGGCATAGTCCAGGCGCGCGTGGTTGCAATCGGCGAATTTCAGCGTCGCCGTTCCCACCCGCCAAGTGTTGTTAGTGGCGCCCCGATCCAGGCTGCCTCCGACCGTGCGGAAGAGGGGAACCTCGAACGCGCCGTCCTGCGCCGAACCCAGGTCGCCGGCCAACGAGAACCAATGCTGCGCCGTCGGGTCGTCGGCTTGTCCGTCGATGTCGTAGGTGAACCAGGCGCCAGCGATCAGGCCGGCATCGTCGCCCTGCGGCGGGCGCAGGTCGAACATCAAGCCCTGGCCTGATTGCGCCGGGTCGTACCAGACGCCCGCGCTGCGCGGATCGATTCCGCGCGCGGGGTGAGCGATGCCGGCCACCTCGCCGGGCGCTTGCTGACAGGCGCGGGTGCGCGCGTAGCTGCGACGCAGAGGAATCGCGCCCTGCGCCTGGTTTTCTTCGGCGCTGTCGAAGCGATAGACGAACAGAGCGCGGTCGCAGCCGATCTGACGCAGTTGCGCGCTGCCGATGCGCTCGGCGGTCGTCGCGGGCGCGGCGCCGAAACGGCCGCCACGATTGCGATGGATCGCCAGTTCGATCTGCGCCGCGTCGGCCGCTGCACCGCCATTCGCCGGGCTCAGGCTGTACCAGCGCTGCTGCGCCGCGTCGTGTCCGCCGTCGAGCGAATAGGTGAACCATCCGCCGAAGACGGCGCGCGTGTCGGGATCGAAGTCGAACATCAGGCCTTGACCCGGCGAGTCGTCCGCCGACCACGCGCCCAGTAGCGAGGCTTGCAGGCGGTCGGTCTCGGTGCCGAGCACGTGCTCGCGCGGATGGAATTCGAGCGCCACCCTGCCGTGCTCCGTTCGATCGTTGACGGTCAGGACGGAGCCATCGCTCCGCAAGTCCAGATGGAAACCTGGCAGGTTGGAATAAATCGGACGGTCGCCGAAAGGCAACGAAACGCTGCCAACGTGGGCGCCCGACGCGACATCGAACGCCAATGCCCGGTCCAGAACATCCCTGGGGCTGCGTACGATCCACGCAACTCTTGCTGTGCTCGCCGAGTGCAGTTGGGTTTCCAAGGCGCTGAGCCCAGGGCCCGTGGTCGAGCGCTGCCAGATTGCGCGGCCGTCGAGCGCCGACAAGCGCATGAGCCCTTCGGACCCTTCTTTGTAGTCGGGCGGTACTCTCCCCAGGCCGAATGCGACCAGTCGGTCGTCGCTGGGTTCCAGCGTCTCCGACCGCGAATAAGCGATGGTCGCACCGTCTGGCATTGCGTGTTTCCAACGTTGCTGTCCGTTTCCGTCGATGTCGACGAATCCATCGGACGCTTGCACGAACATAGAGCCATCGGACCCGATCGTGAGGGGAACCAGTCTGCCCGCAATCACGGTTTGCCAGCGTCGCGAGTTGTCGCCTGCGAGAAGGCTCAGCACCGTCTTGTTCAGGCTCCGGTTGTATTCGGCGAGGGCGATCAACTTGCCGCCTTTGGCGAGGAGCAGGGCAATGTCTACATTGACGCTCGTCGGTACCACGAGTTCGGATGCGGGGCTCACTTGTCCATCCGGTGCGACGGCGACACGGATGGCGCGACGCGGAATGGGGCCGTTCGCTTGAGAGGGCAGCAGGGTCGCGAACCCTGCGATGTCGAGCGAACCGTCGTCGGCCATCAGCAGTTGCGGGGATCTCCGGACCGGAATCTGGGCGTGCTCGTAGATGGCGCGCCCGTCTCCACGCTGATAACACGAGGCCTCGGCTGGGTCCAAGAGGTACACGCCGAGGCGAACGGCGCAGACTCGCGAGGGCGACGTCCTCAGGGCAAAATCGTCGTGGGTGTGGCCCCCCGTGGTCGTATTTCGCAAGGGCAGGGGAATCTTCCAGCGCAACTCGCCGCGTTCCGACAGATGATGCAGGTCGGCCTGGCCTGTCTCGTCGAGAGTGACGAAGAAGACGCTGTCGCGGTCGGAAAGCAAGGCCATGCTGCCGTGTGCCGTCGGCACCGACGCATTGGGAACGGCCACCTCGCTGTCGTCGGCCCGGATCAGGCGAAGCGCCCGGTCCGTCGCTGAGTTGGTGCGAGCGAGCAGCGAACCGTCGACCAGTTCGGCCAGGTAGTCGACATCGGTGCGCAAGCGCGCCAGCGGCATTACCCCGGTGCTGCCGGGACGCACCAGTGCTGCGCCCGGTGGGGTAGCTTGTCCGATCGTGGGGCGTTTTGGCTTGAGCAGCCAAGGTCGGGGCAGATCCTTGCGCGCGCTCGGCAGTTGGATCGAGAAATGCGGCGGATCGAGCGCGGCCGTCCAGCGCGTCGTTCCGTCGTTCCCGATCGACACCGCGGTGTCGGCGACGACCTGGGTATCGGGAATGTCTTGGGCCAGACTGACGATTTGGCTGGCATCGGCCTCCGGCAGGAGGAAAAAACGGTTCGTCTCGGCTGCAATGGTCTTGGTCCACTGGATAGTGCCCGCCGCGTCGTAACGGATCAGCTGACGGGAAATCACTGCGGCGTCGGAGATGTTGGAAGTGGAGATCACGACGTCGCTATTCGGCGCAACATGCGGGTAAGAACGCGAATAGCCGCCCGGCGCGGGCGGCGGTGCGAGCGGGCGCTGCCACAGCATTCCTTCCAGCCCGAATTTGCGCAGGACGGGCACGACCGGCTCACCTGTTAGGAGCGCAGCATTTTCCGTGATGTAGGCGCCCGCGACGCCGGGAATGGCTGCGATGCCATCCCAGTTTCGAGAGCGATAGAGTTCGGTAATGTGGCAGTCGGGGCCGAATCGGACGGCCCGCGTGAAGGCGATCCTGCCGTCGTCGTCGTACTGGTGGAGCTCTCCGATCTGTCCTCCGTCGGCGTCCAGACCGCTTCCGGGGTTCCCGGTCACAACCCAGTGGGCGAACCAACGCAGATCGATCGGACCACGTTGCAGCCAGCACGCTTGATGCTGAGCGACATAGGAGACCTCATCGGTCTCCGGTGGCCGCACGCTCAGAGCTCGCCCATTCACCGACGCGCGCGACGCGAAATCGCCGTAATCCGCCAGGGCTTGTCGTTCGACCACATCGCCCTGCGCCGAGTAGCGAACCAGCCAGCCCGTATTCGCTGTGTTGCCTGACACCAGGAAACCGCCTTCCGGCAAGGCCAGTACGCCTTCGGGGGACAAGTCGCGGTTGGGCGAGGCTTCGGTTTCGTAGCGCCATGCTTCGGGAGTAGCCATGAGCGGAGTTGCGAAGGCGGCTGCGAGGACAGGTGTCCATGTCCGGGCACGCAGCGATTGTCGATTCATCATCCTGACCTTCGACCCGCATCGACGACGCGACAAGGCAGGATTGTCTGCCAGCCGCACCGGTCCATCAATTCAATGCGCGCCGGTACTGCTCGCGCGCAGCCGTCACGCGCGTCGCAAGTGCGATCGCCGAGGCGACGCCGCTG
>JBKJTK010000483.1:0-11678 GCA_046590875.1 Chiayiivirga sp. | reverse complement strand
GCGGGTCTGTCGCGCAAGGCGATGATCGGCTCGCTCACTGGGCGCGCGGCGGGCGAGCGCCTGCACGGTTCGGTTGCGGCGGCGATGATTGCGGCACAGAACGGTGCGCGCTTGCTGCGCGTCCACGATGTCGCGGCCACGCGCGACGCCCTGGCGGTATGGCAGGGCGTGACGATGCAATCGGTGCCCGCGGCACGAGCGGTGAAGGCCGCGATGTCGCGGGCATCCGACGACGACTGATCCACTACACCAGCGGTGCGACCTCGACCCGGTTGCGTCCACCGCGTTTGGCGATGTACAGCGCGGCATCGGCGTGACGCAGCAGTTCGGCCGCGGAGGTCGGGTAGCCGGGGGGGACTGCAAAGATGCCGACGCTCACGGTCAGTTCGATGGCGCTCGTGCCGGCCGCAATTGCGCGCAACGAAATTTCGTTACGGAGGGTCTCCGCCAGAGCGTGGGCTTGATCCAGTCCGGTGTTCGGCAGCAGCGCAGCAAATTCCTCGCCGCCATAGCGCGCCAGCGTGCCGCCGGCCTCGCGCACGCGCCGATCCAGGATCTGCGCGATCGCACGCAGGCAATCGTCGCCCACCAGATGACCGTGGCGATCGTTGATCTGCTTGAAGTGATCCACGTCGATCATCAGCAGCGACAGCGGCTGGATGCGCTCGCGCGCCTGCTGGCAGACCTGCACCGCGATATCGTCCAGATGACGCCGGTTGTAGACCCCGGTCAGACCGTCGCGGCGACTGAAATCGAGCAAGCGCTGGTTTGCGTCTTCCAGCCGATGCATCGTCGCACCGAGTTCGGCCGTTCTTGCCCGTACACGGGCTTCTAGCTGTTCGCGCGCATCGCTCTGGATGCGTTCGTTGTCAGCCTTCAGCAGGTTGATGCGATAGGCGAGTGCGAACGAGAGCAGGATCATCTCGGCCGCCGATCCGATCTGCATGCTGTACTCGGTGATCGGCACCTTCGGCAGCCAGCCCAACGAGACCGCAGCGTAAACCGCGATACCGATCAGCAGTGCGCTCCACGCCACCAGGAAGTGTCTCGCCGGCGCGTAGCGGCGCAGGCAGAGCACGGCGCAAACCAGAATTATCGGTGCCAGCATCAGCGCCAGCAGAGTCTGGTATTGCACCACGATGCGATACGGCAGCATGAAGGCGGCGAGCAGCGGCAGTCCGGCAGCGAACATGCAACCGACCAGGAGGCGATCGGCGCGTGGTACGTGTCGGTGCAGTTCGAGAAAGCTGCGGCTGAACTGCAGCATGCACACGTTTGACAGCGCGATGCCGATAGGCACGGCGAGATTGCCCCAGTCCGGCCACTCCGGCCAGAGGTACTGGAATGCGAAGCCGTTGAGGCACAGCAACAACACGCCCAGCGTGATGGCGTACAGCACATACCAGAGGAAATTCCGGTCGCGTACCGACACCCACAGGATGAGGTTGTAGAGCAGCAGCGCCAACTGGATGCCGTAGTAGATGCCGAGGCCCAATTGCGTCGGCAGCAACTGTTGCAGGTAGGCGTCGGGTCGCGCCAGTACCAGCGGCACCTGCATCGAGCTTTGCGACACCACACGCAGGTAGAACTCGCTCGGCTGCCCCGCAGGAAGATCGAGTGCGAAATTGAGGTAGCGCAGGTCGGCATCGCGGGTGGCGAAGCGCGTGCGGTCGCCGGATTGGTGTTCGCGGATACGACCGTCGGGATCGATGCGGAACAAGGTGACGTGGTCGAGCAATGCGTACTCGATTACCAGCAACCAGCGTTCGCGGCCGGGTCCGAGATTCTCGGCGGCGAATCGAAACCAGAGTGCGCCGTCGACATAGCCGAAGTTGGAATGCCCGCCAGGCAAGGGCTGGAACTCGCCGGCAGCGGCACGCGCGCGGATCGCGGCGAGATCAAGCTGGCCGCCAGGATCGTGCAGGCGCGTGGCGATCGTCGCGAGTTGAACCAAATCGTGATCCGGACCAAGACGAAGCGCTGCCAGCGATTGCGCCTGACTGTCGACCGAAAAAAGCAGCAGCAACCACGCAATCGCGGCACGGATGCGGGTCTGGTACGGAGCAATGCGTGTCATGCGGATTCCCTGGCTCCAACATAGCGGCAGGTCGAGCCTGCCGCCAGCAGGAGTTCACGGTGGCAGGCGGGTCCAGCGGAAAGGAGAAATCATACTTGACTCATGTAATAGCGCGCTATTACATTATGCACATGAAGCGACGCAGCCTCCAGCCCGATGCCGCCCCGGTCGATCCCCTCGATGCGCTTTGCGACGCGCTGCTGAGCCAGCACGAGCGGGCCGAACTGCGCGCGCTGCTGCGCGACCTTTGTACCCCGGCCGAGCTCGAAGCCCTGTCTGATCGCTGGCGCGTGGTGCCACTGTTGCTGGAAGGCTTGCCGTATCGGGAAATCCACGACCGCACGGCGGTCAGCGTCACCACCATCGGCCGGGTCGCGCGCTGCCTGGTGCTGGGTGAGGGTGGCTATCGCCGCGCCGCCGAGTGCCTCGGCTTGCCAGGCGTCGACGCCATGCATTCCGCGCCGCACTGACGTCGCCCACTATTTCGGAACAGGTTTGAAATCAGCATGTCCGCCATGAAATCGCGCGACCGTTTGCGCATCGCCACCCAGAAAAACGGCCGCCTCTCCGAACCAGGTCGCGAGCTGCTGTCGCGCTCCGGGCTGAGCTTCCGCGAAAGCCGCGACCGCCTGTTTTGTTACGGCGAGTCGCTGCCGATCGACTTGTTGTTGGTGCGCGACGACGATATCGCCGGTTTGATTGCCGAGGGAACCTGCGACCTGGGCCTGGTCGGTCGCAATGTGCTGGAGGAGCAGCGGCTGGACCGCGAACGCAGCGGCCTGGCGCCGGCATTCCGCGAGATCCGCGCGCTCGGTTTCGGACGCTGCCGACTGGCGATCGCACTGCCACAGGAAACGCTATGGAACGGCCCGCAAACCTTGGCCGGACTGCGCATCGCAACCTCGTATCCGAACCTGTTGGCGGCGTGGCTGCAACGCGAAAATGTGCAGGCCGAGGTCGTCACGCTCTCGGGCTCGGTGGAGATCGCACCGCGCCTGGGCAAGGCCGAGGCGATCTGCGATCTGGTGTCGTCAGGCGCCACGCTGGCGGCGAACCAGTTGCGCGAAGTGGCGACGATTTTCGAGAGTGAAGCGGTGCTGGCTGCGCCAGCGCAACCGTTCGTCGACGAACGCGCCGAGCTTGCCACGCTGTTGCTGCGCCGTCTCGACGGCGTGCTGCAAGTACGCGACAGCAAGCTGGTGATGCTGCACGTCGACCGTGATGCCTTGGCCGCGGTGATCCGGCTGTTGCCGGGCGCAGACTCGCCCAGCGTGCTGGCGCTGGATGGCAATCGCGACGTCGTCGCGCTGCAGGCAGTGTGCCAGGGCGCAATCACCTGGCAGCACCTTGAGGACATGAAGCGGGCCGGTGCGCGCGGCATGCTGGTGCTGCCGGTCGAGCAGATGTTGGCCTGAGGACGCGTTATGCAAATCGCCGACTGGTCCTCACTTGATGAAACAGCCCGCGCCGCCCTGCTGCGACGCCCCGTCCTGCGCGACGCCGCCGAACTGCGCGCCGCGGTTCAACGCATCATCGAACAGGTGCGCGCCGACGGTGACAGCACGCTGCGCGCCCTGACGAGACGCTTTGATGGCTGCGAGCTGGATCGCATCGAAGTCGACGAAGCCGAGTTCGGTGCCGCGGAAGTGGGACTGGACGACTCCCTGCGAGACGCGATCAACGCCGCCCGACAGCGCATCGAAGCCTTCCATCGCGCTGGCATGCCGGCGCCGTATGCGCTCGAAACCGCGCCCGGTGTGATTTGCGAACGGATCCTTCGGCCGATCGCGCGCGTGGGTCTCTACGTCCCGGCGGGTTCTGCGCCCTTGCCATCGACGGCCTTGATGCTGGGCGTGCCGGCGCATCTCGCAGGTTGTCACGAAGTCGTGTTGTGCACGCCGCCACGGCCGGACGGCAGCGTCGATGCGGCCGTGCTGAACGCGGCGCGTCGTTGCGGCATCCGGCGCGTGTTCAAGCTCGGCGGGGTGCAGGCGATTGCCGCGATGGCTTACGGCAGCGAGAGCGTGCCCCGCTGCGACAAACTGTTCGGGCCGGGCAACGCCTGGGTCACCGAAGCCAAATTGCAGGTCGCGATGGACCCCGACGGCGCAGCGATCGACCTGCCGGCCGGTCCATCGGAAGTGCTGGTGATCGCCGATGCGGGTGCCGATGCCGAATTCGTCGCCTCCGATCTACTCTCGCAAGCGGAACACGGGCCGGATTCGCAGGTGCTGCTGCTGTCGGATTCCGACGCAGTGCTCGCAGCCGTGGTGCAGGAGATCGCACGCCAGGCCGCGGAATTGCCGCGACGCGACATCGTCGATGCCGCGCTGGCGCATGCTCGCCTGATCCGCTGTGCCGATATCGAACAAGCGCTTGAGATTTCCAACCGCTACGCACCCGAGCACCTGATCCTCGCGCTGCGGGAACCGAGGTTCTGGCTCGACCGTGTGGAATGTGCGGGCTCGGTCTTCCTCGGCGATTACTCACCCGAAGCCTTGGGGGATTATTGCAGCGGCACCAACCACGTGCTGCCGACCTACGGCGCGGCGCGCGCCTGGAGTGGCGTGTCGGTAGCGAGTTTTCTCAAGCAGATCACGGTGCAGGAAGTAAGCGCCACGGGACTCGCCGGGATCGGGCCCGACGCCGTCGTGCTCGCACGCAGCGAGCGCCTTGCTGCGCACGAAAGGGCAGTCACGCGGCGTTTGGCGCGACTCGACAGGGGGCGCGCATGAGCCTGCTCGATCTGGTGCGCGAGGATCTGCGCGATTTTGCGGGCTACCGTTCTGCGCGACGCGACGTGGTCTCGGGCTCGGTTTGGCTGAACGCGAATGAAAGTCCGTGGCGCAGTGTGGCCGATGCTGCTGGCGATGACGCCCCGGGTTTGAACCGCTATCCCGAGCCACAGCCTCAGCGCCTGCGGGACGCGCTCGCTGATCTCTACGGGGTGCGTTCGGAACAGCTGCTGATCGGCCGTGGCAGCGATGAAGCGATCGATCTGCTGGTGCGCGCGCTGTGTCGCCCCCAACGCGATGCGGTTGTCATCGCGCCGCCGGTGTTCGGCATGTATGCGGTTTGCGCGCGCTTGCAGGGCGCGCCGCTGATCGAGGTGCCGCTACGCGATGGCGCCGACGGACTCGTGTGCGATCTCGAAGCGATGGGCGATGCGGCGCTGGCGCAGCGCGCGAAGCTCGTATTCCTGTGCTCGCCCGCGAATCCGACCGGACAGGCCTTGGCTCCGGAGGCGATCGTCGCGCTTTCGAAACGTTTGGCCGGACACGCGCTGGTCGTGGTTGACGAGGCTTACATCGAATACGCCGATGTTCCGTCGATGACGGGATCGATCGATGCGCAGCCGAATCTCGCGGTGTTGCGCACGCTGTCGAAGGCGCACGCGCTGGCGGCCGCGCGCATCGGCGCCTTGATCGCGACACCTGAATTGATCGCCGTACTGCGCAACTGCCAGGCGCCGTATCCGCTGCCGACGCCTTGCGTCAGGCTGGCGTTGGATGCGCTCGCGCCCGAGGCGCGGGCGCGGACGCAGCAACGGGTGCAAGCGATTCGCGCCGAACGCTCGCGTTTGTTGCTGGCGCTGTCTGGCTGCGCTGGCGTGCGACGTGTCTATCCCTCGCAGGGCAACTACCTATTGGCCCGATTCGACGACGCGGACATCGTCTATCGCCATTTGCTCGACGCCGGGGTCGTGGTGCGCGACATGCGCGCTTCGCCGCAGCTGGGTGACGCCTTGCGTGTCAGCATCGGCAGCGCGGAGGAAAACGACGTGCTGCTGGCGGCATTGGAAAAGCAGAGAGTCGCGGCATGAAGCGCATCCTTTTCATCGACCGCGACGGTACCCTGATCGAGGAGCCGGCCGATTTCCAGATCGATGCGTTCGAAAAGCTGCGCTTCGTCGAAGGCATGGTTCCGGCCCTGATCAAGCTGCGTGACGCCGGTTTCGAGTTCGTGATGGTCACGAACCAGGATGGGCTCGGTAGCGCCGCCTTTCCGCACGCGAGCTTCGAAGGCCCGCATCAGCTTCTGATGCAATTGCTGGCATCGCAGGGCATCGCATTTCTTGAGGTGCTGATCGACGAAAGCTTCGAGCATGAGTGCAAGGCGACGCGCAAGCCTGGCGTCGGGATGCTGATGCACTACCTGCGCGATCGCGCTATCGACCTCGCGAACTCGGCCGTAATCGGCGACCGGGTAACGGATCTCGAACTGGCGCGCAATCTGGGTTGCCGCGGCTTCCGCATCGGATCGGAACACTTGAGTTGGGCCGAGATCGCGCATGAACTGGCGGACGCGCCTCGGACTGCGAGCGTGGAACGCAAGACGAAGGAAACCCGCATCCAGGTCGACCTCGATCTCGATCGCGTCGCCGACCCCGTGGTTTCCACCGGTCTTGGCTTCTTCGACCACATGCTGGAGCAACTCGGCAAGCATGGCGGCTTTGCACTCGCGTTGCGTTGCGAAGGCGACCTGCACATCGACGAACATCACACCATCGAGGACTCGGCGCTCGCCCTCGGTCAGGCGCTGAAGCAGGCGCTCGGCGACAAGCGTGGCATCGGGCGTTACGGTGCAGCTGCCAACGACGCGGACGGGATCGCCGCGCAGGACTCCATGCGCGCCGCGTTCATGCTGCCGATGGACGAAACCCTGGCCTCGGCCGTGCTGGATTTTTCCGGACGCCCGTACTTCGTTTTCGACGGAACCTTTGCACGCGCCGAAGTCGGTGGCCTCGCGACTGAACTGGTGCCGCATTTCTTCCGTTCGCTCTGCGAAAGCGCAGGCCTGAACCTGCATCTCGCGGTGCGCGGGGAAAACAGCCACCACCAGGTCGAAGCTTGCTTCAAGGCCGTCGCGCGTGCGCTGCGTCAGGCGATTCGGCGCGACGGCCGCGAACTGCCGAGCACCAAGGGCGTGCTTTGATGTTCGTGGCGTTGATCGATTCGGGTGGCGCGAATATCGGCTCGGTGCGCTACGCGCTCGAACGCCTCGGCGTCGACGCACGTCTGACGGGGGATGCCGACGAGATCCGTGCTGCCGAGCGCGTGATCCTGCCCGGCGTCGGCGCCGCAGCGCCGGCAATGGCGCGGCTGCGCGAACTCGGACTGATCGACACGATCCGCTCGCTGACGCAACCGCTGCTCGGCATCTGTCTTGGCATGCAACTGTTGTTCGAGGGTTCCGACGAGGGCGAGGTCGAATGCCTCGGATTGTTGCCAGGTCGCGTGCGGCGCATGCCGGATGGCGCGGGCGTGCGCATCCCCCACATGGGCTGGAACCGACTCACGCCGCGGCGCGATTGCGCGCTGTTGCACGGCATCGAAACCGGGGCGCAGGCGTATTTTGTGCATAGCTTCGCTGCACCAGTCAGCGCCGACTGCATCGCGGACTGCACTCACGGCGACGCGTTCGCGGCGGTGGTCGAGCGCGGCAACGTCGCGGGAGCGCAGTTCCATCCCGAGCGCTCGGCCGCAGTCGGCGCGCGCCTGCTGTCGAATTTTCTGCGCGGGGACAGAGAATGAGTTTCACCGTCTATCCCGCGATAGATGTACGCGAAGGCCGCGTGGTGCGCCTGCGTCAGGGCGACTACGCGCAGGAGACGCGCTATCCGGCCGATCCCTTCGAGCTTGCGCAGCGTTACGCCGCGATCGGCGCGCAATGGTTGCACCTGGTCGACCTCGATGCCGCGCGCGCGGGCGGTTACACGCTGGCGCCGTTGCTGCGCCGCATCGCGCGCGAAACCCCACTGCGGGTGCAGACCGGCGGCGGCGTTCGGGCAGAGGCCGATGTCGCGTCCCTGCTCGATGCCGGTGCGGCGCGCGTGGTGGTCGGCAGTCTGGCGGTGCGCGAGCCCGAGCGCGTCGCGCAGTGGATCGTGCGTCATGGCGCCGAGCGCATCACGGTCGCACTCGACACGCGACAGGATGCGGGCGGCCTCTGGCGATTGCCGGTGCATGGCTGGACCGAAGCGTCGGGACGAGGTCTCGACGAGGTCATGGCGTTCTACTCGGCCAGCGGCCTGCGTCACCTGCTGTGCACCGATATTGCGCGCGACGGCATGCTTGCCGGCCCGAACCTGGATCTCTATAGGCATCTGCGCACGATCGCTCCCGCGCCGGCATTGCAGGCCTCGGGCGGGGTGCGTCATCTTGCCGATGTGCGTGCGGCGGCCGACGCAGGTTGCGCCGGCGTGGTGCTGGGCCGCGCCCTGCTGGAAGGCCAGCTCGATCTCGGCGAGGCGCTCGCATGCTGAGCCGTCGCCTCATTCCCTGCCTCGACGTGAAGGATGGCCAAGTCGTCAAAGGCGTGCGCTTCCGCGATCACGTCGTGATGGGCTCGATCGAAGACCTGGCCCTGCGCTATCGCGACGAAGGTGCCGACGAATTGGTGTTCTACGACATCGTCGCCAGCCCCGAAGGCCGCTCGGTCGATCGGGCCTGGGTCGAACGCGTCGCGCGCCTGATCGACATTCCGTTCTGCGTCGCTGGCGGGATCCGCTCGGTGATGGATGCACGCGCGGTGCTCAATGCGGGGGCGGACAAAATTTCGATCAATACGCCAGCGCTCGAACGCCCACAGTTGATCGGCGAACTAGCCGAAGCGTTCGGCGTCCAGTGCGTCGTGGTCGGGATCGACAGTCTGAAAGAGGCCGACGGCGAGTGGCGAGTGCGTGCTTTCACCGGCGATCCGGAAAAAACACGCGCCTTGCCGCGACGCACACTGGACTGGGTGGTCGAAGCACAGCAGCGCGGCGCCGGCGAGATCGTGCTCAACTGCATGGGCTCCGATGGCGTTCGGCACGGTTACGATCTCGAACAATTGCGCGCGGTTCGACAGCGCTGTCGTGTGCCGCTAGTCGCCTCTGGCGGTGCCGGTGCGGTGGCGCATTTCGTCGACGTGTTTCGCGATGCCGACGCGGATGCGGCGCTTGCGGCGAGCGTGTTCCACTCCGGCGCGATCCGCATTCCTGATTTGAAGCGAGCCCTGCGCGATGCAGGCATCGAGGTGCGCGATGTGGAATGAGGACATGGAATCGCTGGCCTGGGAAAAACAGAGCGGACTGCTGCCCGCCGTGGTGCAGGACGCAAGCACACGACGCGTGTTGATGCTGGGCTATATGAATCGCGAAGCGCTGGCGCGCACGCTGGAAACGCGTCAGGTGACGTTCTTCAGCCGCAGCAAGGGCCGGCTTTGGACCAAGGGTGAGAACAGCGGCCACGTGCTGGACCTGGTCGGCATCGAATCCGATTGCGATCACGACACGTTGCTGGTGCAGGCCGCCCCGCGCGGTCCCACTTGTCATCTGGGTCGCGTTAGTTGCTTTGCCCAAGCGCCCGGCGAATTCCTCGCCGAACTCGACGGCCTGATCGCCAAACGCGAGCGCGAACGCCCCGCTGACAGCTATACCACACGACTGTTCGAGGCCGGCGTGCGCCGCATCGCGCAGAAGGTCGGCGAGGAGGGCGTGGAAACCAGTCTAGCCGCCGTCGTCGAGGACGACGACGCGCTTCTCGGCGAGGCCGCCGACCTGATCTACCACCTCACGGTGCTGCTGCGCGCCCGTGGGCTGGCGCTAGCGGACGCGGTTCGGGTGCTCGAACAACGCCATCATCCGGGTTGAGGGTGTCGGCGCAGACGTGCGCGCAACATTCGTTTCAGGGGCCCGACGGAAATGCCTCGAGGTTGGGTACACTCGACGCGTCTCCCCGGCCACGGATCGCGCGGCGATGCGCGTGCTCTTGCTGCTGCTCCTGTGCTGCCTGTTCGCGCCGCCCTTGCTGGCCCGCGACGTCGATGTGTCGCGCTTCGTTTCCGGCTCGACCGCGACCGGGGTGGACACGGTTCGCGCCGCGGAGTCAGCGGCCTGGGTCGACGCCGATGCGATTCGCAAACAGGCGCAGCCAAGCTGGTGGCGTCTGCGGCTGACGCCCGGCACTGACCAGGCCTCGGTCTGGGTACTGGCGATCAAGGAAACCTACGACGCCGAACTGGTCGTCTATCTGCCGCCGGACTACCGCGCGCAGCGGCTGTACACCTTCGATCCGCTCCGGCCTCAGATCGGGTCGCGTCACCGCCTGACCCTGGAGCTTCCGCAGGCCATCGCCGATGCACCGGTCTTCCTGCAACTGCTGGAGGGGCGGCATCAACCGATGCGGATCAGCGCCGCTCCGCTGCAGGACTACATCGCCGAGGATCTAACGCGGGTGCGCTTCACCAGCATGATCCTGAGCGCGCTGCTGTTGCTGGGGATGGTGGCCACGACCTATGCGGTGGCGCTGCGACGCTGGATGTTGCTGCTGTTTGCGGTCTGGGTCGCGAGCGCCACGATCTACGTGTTGGTGACGAGCGGTGAGGTGGTGTGGCTGGTGAACGATCCAGCGCTGCTGCGACACTCGATGCGTGTGTTCGGCGTGTCGATACATATTGGAACCGTCGCGGCGTACGGCTTCGTGATCGGGTTTCTCGATATCCCGACCCACTATCCGCGCATCGCGCGGATGATGGCCGCCGTCCTCGCCGTCGCCGCAGTGCTCGTCGTATTGACTTTGATCGACCCGCGCTCGCTAACGGCCAATCAGGGCCTCAATCTGACGGTGGTCGCGCTCGCGGTACTGTCGCTGGGCGTGGCGCTGGCGCGCGCGCGCGTCGGATCCCCGCAGGCCTGGTTTTTCCTCCTCGGCTGGGGCAGCGTGTTGCTAGTCGGTATGGTTCGCGCCGTCTACTTCCTGCAACACCAGGGTACGCCCGACTGGCTCGAACTGTTGCACCCGGGAATCCAGGTATTCGGTGCCCTGGTGCTGGTGCTCGCGACCGCACGCGCAGCGCGCTACGCCGAACGCGAGATGCACGTCGCGCGGACGGTGGCACGCACCGATGCCTTGACCCGACTGCCGAACCGCGCCCAGCTTGATCTAGGCCTCGCAGAATTGTTGCAACTGGCCGCGCGCGATCAGCTGCCGCTCAGTCTGATGTTCCTCGACCTGGATCATTTCAAGTTGATCAACGATCGTCACGGTCACGCGATCGGCGACCGCTGCCTCGCTACGGTAGGCAATATCCTGCGCCGACACGTGCGGGCCAGCGACTTGATCGCGCGCTATGGCGGCGAGGAGTTCGTGCTCGCGCTCGAAGGCGCCGGTCACGAACGTTCCCTTGCGGCGGCTGAAGAACTGCGCCGCGCAGTGGAGGAAGAGGGTCGCACGCTCGACGGCCGCGCCATCGGCCTCACGGTTTCGATCGGCGTTGCTGATTTCCGCACGGGCGACAGTGTTGCGGATCTGCTCGCACGCGCCGATGCGGCGCTGTATCGCGCCAAGCACGAAGGCCGCAATCGGGTGGTGGCGGATTTTGTTTCCTAGCAGCAAGGCAGTCTCCCGCTTTGGAATAGTCCCATTGTTCGACGCTGTTGAAATCGCCTCGTTCCGCTGATAATCGCGCATCGGTTCCGGAGTAAGTCCATGCGCACCAGCGGCTGCCTGCTCGCGTCGATGCTCGTGCTGTTCGCGGCCCCCGCGCATGCAGAGCGCGACGCCGATGCCGGCGCGGGTTACTTGCGCGGCACGGTGTTCGTCGATTCCAACGGCGACGG
>JBKJTK010000205.1:0-13982 GCA_046590875.1 Chiayiivirga sp. | reverse complement strand
CCTTCGGCATCGGTGACGATATCCAGCGGGGTGCCGGCGACGAACACGCGCGCGTTCGCCACCGGCTTTCCATCCTCGCTGTTGACGATGCGACCCGCAAGCGTGCCGGGCGGACCGGCCGCCGCTTGCGTGGCCTGGCTCGACGCCGCATTGCCATCCTGATGCGAGCTTTCGATGAAGACGCTGGGCGCGGCATCCGGGTACAACGTGGCGATCAGCTCGGCGTTTTCTTCGGGCTGGAGCTCGATCTCAAAGGTCAGCACATCGCTGCCGTCGCGCGCCACGGTGAGCGTGTGCTTGCCGGCCTCGACGGTGAGCGCGAGCGCGCCATCGCTGCTGGTGCGGCCGCGCGCGGCGCCGTCGATGCGCACCTCCGCGTCGGCCAACGGCGTCTGCTGATCGAACAGATACACCGACAGCTCGGCCGGTTCGGCCCCAAGTGCGGCGCGAGTGGCAAGGACAAGTGCGGCGAGGACGAGTGGGAGGCGTTTCATGCGGGGTTGCTTCGCTATTCGTTGGGCCTCACTCCTGACGTTGACTCCGTTCGTGGCAAGCCTTTCAAACCAAGAACGGAATCAATGCAAGGGCGCGCGGGATTTCAGTGGGCGCTTCAGCCGCAGGACCAGCGCTCCGCGCCGCAGTCCTGCATCACGCGGCGCAGTTCGGTCGCCTTGCGAAACAGTTCCGGCCGGGTGAGGGCGACGAGGTGTTTCTCCGCGGCCTCGAAATCGCCGCCCTTGAAGCGCGCGTAGGCGAGCGCGTAGCGCACGTCCTCGTCGCCGAAGAGGCCCACGCGATACAGCGCGTCCTCCATGCCGCTGACCTGTTCGTAACGACGCAACTGCACCAGGATGCCCACGCGCTGCTTGAGCTTCTTGCTTTGGTCCGCGACGCGCGCATTCAGCGCCAGTGCGCGCACCGAATGTCCAGCGCGACGGAACAGTTCGGCGGCTTCGGGCATTAGCGCGGGTTCGCGCTCGGCCTGTCGCACCAGAATTTCCGCCGCGGCCAGCGTGTCGCCGCGCTCGAGCCAGGTCTGTGCCAGCGCTTTGACGATGTTGCCGTCGTCGGGATACTTCAGATGCGCGCTTTCGAGAAAGCCCAGCGCTTCGTCATAGCTCTTGCTGCGCCGCAGGGCGGTACCGATCGCGGCGTAGTCTTCGGCCTTGGCTTCGCCACGCGCCAGAAATTTACGTCCAAGGGCCGCGGCTTCCTGATGCAGGCCGGCGTCGATGAGATAGAACACCTGGCGCCGCAGGAAGGCGGTGTTGCCGGGAAACTGCTCGCCGGCGCGCGTAAGCGTGTCGAGCGCAGTTTGGCGCTGGCCCAGCATCCATTGCGCATGCGCGCGCATCAGCCAGGCGCCGGAGATCGCCTTAATGCCATCGCCGGCTTCGTCCAGCGCCTTCACTGCGTCGGCATAGCGCTCCAGCCCGAACAGCGCCTGGGCGCGATACAGATGGATCAGTGGATCGGTTTGACCGGCCGCGATCGCGTCGCCGAAGGCTTCGGCGGCCAAATCCTGCTGCTGCAATTCCAGCGCCACCATGCCGCGCGCGGTGTGGTACGTGATGAGGTCCACGCCCTCCGCGCCGGGGTCGACTTGCTTCAAGGCTTCGGCGGCGCGGTCGTAGTTTCCATCGCGCACCAATTGCGCGGCGAGCGCGACGTAGTCGAGCTCGTCGTCGGAGGCGGTTGCCACGAGTGGCGCGAATAGAGCGAGTGCCAGCACGAGGCGCGTGAAGATCAGCCCCCATCCCCACCGTTCCCCGCTACGCAGGGGAAGGAGCAAAGCGGGCGAGTCGTCAACGGGTATCAGGCTCATGAAAGGTCGAACCGCACTTTCTGCGTCGCCCAGACGCGCACGTTCTCGCCCTTGTAGCTGGCGGGCTCGAACTTCCAGGTCTGCACGCCGGCGGCCGCGACCTCGTCGAAGACGCCGGCCGGTTGCGCCTCGATCACCTTCACCTTTTCGACCTGGCCCGTGGGACCGATCAGCAGGCTCAGGATCACGTAACCGGTGATACCGCTGGCCTTGGCCCGCGTCGGATACTGCATCGGCGTCTGTACCAGTGGGCGCGGCGGCACGTCGACACTATCGTCGGTCATCACCACCTCTCGGTCCTCGCCGAGCAGCGACCCGGCGACATCGCCCAGACCGTTGTCGTCGAATTGAGGGAGACCGAAATCCAGACCCGCGAGTCCGCCTTCCAATCCCACCAGCGGCGAGGGCGGGGCTTTTGCCGGACGCTTACGCGGCGCTTCGCGGCGCGCGATGGGTTTGCTTTGTGGCGGCTTCTCTTTCTTCTGCACCGACACGCTGGTGCCGACGATGCCGTCGCCGTTATTGGGCTTCACCGCCTGCTTGTTCATGAAGATGATCGAAGCGACCACGAGCAGCACGCCGCCCACCATCCAGACGGCGCCGAACAATTGATGCTTGAGGCGGCTCGGGGTCATGGCGCTGCGCGTCAGCCTTCGCCGGCTTCGAGCGAGGTGGCCACGCCGATTTCCTCGGCACCGGCCGCGCGCGCCTGGTCCACAACTTCCACCAGGCGGCCGGCGGGCACGACTTCATCGGTCACCACCAGCACCGACTTGCTGGTCATGCCCTTGAGCAAGTCGCGCACCCGGCTCTGGATCACCCAGACCCGCACCGGCTCACCTTCGAGGTACGTCTCGCCCTGCTTGTCGATGTAAAGCCGCACTGCCTTGGTGGACGCAACTTGTTGCGTGCTCGCGCCGGGACGATCGATGTCGATCTTCATGTCCTTCACGAAGGTGGTGCTGACCATGAAGAAGATCAGCAGGATGAACGTCATGTCGATGCAGGCTGTGAGATCGATCGCGACCTCGGGGGTTTTTTGCTGGCGCCGGATCATGGCTGCTCGTCCTTCGGGTTTGCGGTAGCGGGGCTGCTGCAGAGGATGTCTTTTACCTGCGCCAGATCGAGTTCGATCTGGGCCTGCCGACGATCGAGCACGCCTTTGACGATGACGCCAGGCACCGCCACCACCAGCCCCATCTGGGTCGTGAACAGCGCGGTCGCGATCCCCGCCGCGATGCCGCCGGTCTGCGAATACAAGGTCATGTCGCCGAGTGATTCGAAGGTCTCGATCATGCCGGTGACGGTGCCCAGCAGGCCCAACAGCGGCGCGACCGCCACCGAGCAGGAAATCAGGATCGCGTAGCGGCGCATGTCCACTTCGAGATCAGCGAACGCTTCATCCAGATAACGTCGCAGGTTCGGCTTGCCAGCCTGCTTGAGCGCGAGCCCGCGCGCGACCGCTACGTCGACGATGCCGTCAGGCGCCTTGGCGCGGCCGTCCTCCGCGCGCTTCAGCAGCACCCGCACATTCTTGCCGCTGCCGCGATTGAGCAGGCTGAAACGAACGCCCAATGCGTAGCTCAGCACCACGCCCAGAAAAAGGATGGGCCACATGATCGCCGGACCGCCGAGCGTCATGTAATGCCAGAACGCAGCAGCCGCGCCGCTGGCGCTGTCGATTTCGTTGAACTTGCCGAGCATGGCGATCGTTCCGGGTGAGGCTCAGGCGGCTTTCTGCAACGTCTGGAGGCGGATGTCCTGATACAGATTCACGACCTTGAGCGCCGCCTTTTCCATGTCGTCCTTGATCCGATCGGCCCAGCCATTGAGCAGGTTGCCGATGAGCAAGCACGGGATCGCGACCATCAGGCCCTGCTCGGTGGTCACCAGCGCCACCGCGATGCCGCCTGAAAGCAGCTTGGGGTCGCTGGTGCCGAACTCGGTGATGACGTCGAAGGTCTGGATCATCCCGGTGACCGTACCCAGCAGGCCGAGCAGCGGTCCGACCGCGGCGATCAGGGTAATGAAGGTGCCGAAGCGATTGAGATGGGTCGATTCGTGCAGGATGGATTCGGAGACGATGTCTTCCAGATGCTCTCGGTCACGCTCGATATTGCGCAGCGTGGCGGTAACCACGCGCGCGGCCGAGCCCTTGACCTGTTTGCATGCATCAATCGCGTCGTTGATCCGGTGCTGACGCACCAGCGGCGTGATCATGCCCATGATCTTGTCGACGCTCGCCCCGGCACGATGCAGGAACACCGCACGCAACGCCGCGAGCAGCAGCGCCAGTGCGCCCAGCGCCATGATCACGTAGCCGATGCCGCCGCCTTTCTGCATCTCGCTCCAGAAGGTTTTCACTTCCGGCTCCGACACCGCGGCGTTGGCGTTCTCGAATAGATAGGCCTGCAACGTCGCGGGCTGCTTACCGGCGGCAAGCATCTGCGCGCTGTCTTCGCTCGGCGCGTTCCAGAGGCGGAACTGGCCGCCACCAGCCGGCGCGAGCGCGCCGCTTCCCTGCTTGCTGACGCCGAAGGCGGCGATATTGCCGTAGCGCACCACGGTCCCTTCGACTTCGGTGCCGTCGGCGAGGAAGAACTTGCCGTTCTCGCGCCGCACCCGGCCGAGCGTGTTCAGCGTCTTGACTGCAGTTTCGAACAGCGAGCTGAGCTTGCTCGCTTCGTCGAGCGCAGCGAAGCTGTCGGAGGAAAGCGTCTTGTCGCCGAAGGACTCGAGCGTGGCGCGCGCTTGGTCGAAGGTCGCGGTCAGCATGTCCGCGTTGTCGGCGTTCGCCAGCGCGGCCTGCTCGGAGCGCACCAATTCGTCGCTTAGTGCTTCGGTCTCGGACTTGGCCGCGAGCGCGCGGCTTTCGAGCGCACCGACCTCGCCATCAAGACGCGCGCGTTCGCGTTCCAGTTGTAGCTTGACCTCGGCGATGCGTGTGGAGAGTTCGCGCTTCTGCGCCTCAAGGAAGGCGTATTCCTTCTTGTAGGCCTGGTCCAGCGAGACGCTTGGCGTGGCGGCGGCAGGCGCGACGGTCGGTACCGCGGCGGCCGGCGTGGATGGAGTGGCAGGCTTATCCTGCGCCGTCGCGGGCATGGCGAGGGCCAGCGCGCTGCACCACGCGAACGCGGTCGAAAACAACATGCGGTTCATGGGGCGCTCCCCGATGCCGCCAGCGGCAACTCGAAATAGCCCTGGCGGATCTGCTTGCCGAGCGAATCGAACAGCGCCAGCACCTGGGCTTGCGCGGCCTCGTTCTCGGTCAATGTGAATCGCCAGCCCTCGCCCGCCCGCTGCGCTTCGCCGACGCGGCCGTCGTCAGTCTTGAAGTACAACGCCATCGTGCCGAGCTTGGCGACCTCGGCCAGCACGCGCTCCTCGCCGAGCGAGAGGGTCTGGGTGTGCAGGCTGTTCTCGCGCGTGAGGCGAAATTCATCCTCGTAGAACGCCCACAAGCGGTTCACCGCGCGCTGTGGCGGCAGGCTGCCGTTTTCGATCTGGGTGCGGAAGCCGTCCAGTTCGCCCAGGCGCTCGTCGATCTTGAAGGGCAGGCCGCGGCGGATCTGCGTGGCGAGCGACTCAGTCGCGGTCAGCAGCACCGGCTTGAGCGTGTCGCCGGCGATGCCCGCGGCGGCGCTCTCGGTCTGCTGCGCGTCGAGCTTCTGGCGCGCCTCGCGGGCTGCCAACTGCTGGCGTTCGGCGGAGGCGCCGAGTTCGGCTTTCTGCGCGCTGAGTCCCGCCAGTGCGGTGCGCTGCTCCTCGCGCAAGAGCTCCAGCTCGCTATTGAGCTGCTCGACCTCAGCGCGCAGTCGGATCAAACCCTGGGAAAGAGCATCGGCATCGGTATCGGCCAAGACCGGCGTAGCGGCAAGGGCGAACACGAGGCCGAGCCGGGCCGCGCGCAAGGCGGACACGGGGACGCTGGACATGGAGGACTCCGTGAAATTTCGGGCAAACGCGGGACACGGCGGCAAAGCACCGGAACGGGCCGCAGCTTATGACTGCGGGATTGCCGATTTATGACACCCGGCGCTCGGGTCGATGTCCGAGATGGCCTTGGGACCGCCCGTCCGACCGGGAAGCAGGCCTGAAGCCACCGTCCAGCAGCGATCCCTGAGGCGCATTACAATGGCGGGTTCCGGCCGCCGTTGGCCGTTTGCCCGTCCGAAGACCGCCCCGTGAAAGACCATCTGCGCGAACTGGTGCTGCAGGCCCTGCTTGACCTCAAGCGTGCGGGCACCTTGCCGGCCGAGGCCGAGCCCGCCTTTGTGATCGAGCGCGCCAAGAGCCGCGAGCACGGCGATTACGCCACCAATGTGGCACTGCTGCTGGCCAAGGCGGCCGGGCGCAAGCCACGCGAACTGGCGGAGGCCCTAGCCAAGTCGGTGCCGCGCTCGCAGCACATTGCGAAGATAGAGGTCGCGGGGCCGGGCTTCATCAACTTCCATCTCAACCAGGCCTGCCGCCTCGGCACTCTGCGCCGCGTGTTCGAGCAAGGCGAGCGCTACGGCCATGCGCCAGCGGAATCGCGCGAATCGGTGCAGGTCGAATTCGTTTCTGCCAATCCCAATGGTCCGCTGCATGTCGGCCACGGTCGCGGTGCGGCCTTCGGGGCCAGTGTGGCGAACCTGCTCGAAGCCGCCGGCCACAAGGTGCAGCGCGAGTACTACGTCAATGATGCCGGGCGCCAGATGGACATCCTCGCGGTGTCGGTGTGGTTGCGTTATCTGGAGCTGGGGGGCGTCAACGTGCGCTTCCCGGATAACGGCTACAAAGGCGACTACGTGGTCGACATCGCGCGCGGTCTGCGCGCGAAAGAAGGCGACCGCCTGCGTCGCACCGCGATCGAAGTCGCCGACGCGTTGCCGGCCGACGCTTCGCAAGGCGGCGACAAGGAAGTGCATGTCGATGCGCTGATCGGGCGCGCCAAGAGCCTGCTCGGCGAGCTCGATTTCCGGCGCGTGTTCGAGGCGGGGCTGAACTGGTGCCTGGCCGATATCCGCGAAGACCTGGCGCAGTTCGGTGTGCTGCACGACACGTTTTTTTCCGAACGCTCGCTGATGACGAACGGCTTGGTGACGCGCGCGATCGAAACTTTGCGCGCAAACGGTCACCTGTTTGAACAAGACGGCGCGATCTGGTTCCGCGCCACCGCGTTCGGCGACGACAAGGACCGCGTGGTGGTGCGCGAAAACGGCGCGACGACGTATTTCGCCTCCGACCTGGGTTATCTGTTGTCCAAGTTCGAGCGCGGCTTCGAGCACGCAATCTACGTGCTGGGCGCCGATCACCACGGCTATATCGCCCGCCTGAAGGCGGCCGCGAAAGGGTTGGGTCTGGAGCCGGAACGGATCGAGATCCCGCTGGTGCAGTTCGCGATCCTGTTCCGCGGCACCGAACGAGTGCAGATGTCGACCCGCGCCGGCAGCTTCGTCACCCTGCGCGAGCTACGCGATGAAGTGGGCACGGATGCGGCGCGCTTCTTCTACGTGATGCGCGGCAACGAACAGCATCTGGATTTTGATCTCGAATTGGCCAAGAGCCATTCCAACGACAACCCGGTTTACTACGTGCAATACGCCCACGCGCGCGTTTGCGCCCTGATGCGCCAGCTCGTGGAGAAGCATTGGAGCTTCAACCGCACCGGCGCCGATCAGGCCCGCGCGCGCCTCACGGAGCCTGCAGAAGATGAACTGCTGGGCGAACTCATGCGCTTCCAGGAAACGATCGACGCCGCGGCTACCGCGCGCGCACCGCAAGTGTTGGCGACGTACTTGCGCGAACTCGCCGCCTCGTTCCACAGTTATTACAACGCGGTCGCGATCCTGGTGCCGGACGAAGAACTGCGCAACGCGCGCCTGGGCCTTTGCCTGGCCGTGAAACAGGTGTTGGCGAACGGACTCAAACTATTGGGCGTGTCGGCCCCGGAGACGATGTGATGGCGGCACGACGCGGTAAATCCCAAGCCAAACGCGGTGGCGGCCGATCCGGCGTGCCGGCGTGGATCTGGTTGCTGGCCGGAGTGCTGCTCGGCCTCGGCCTGTCGGCCTTCGTGCTGCTGCGCGAAGGCCACGACGGGCGTATCGAACCGATGCCGAATCCGACGGCACAGCCACCGCGCGAACCCGAAGCCCCGGTGGCGCAGCAGAAAGTCGAACCGCCGCGCGAAACCAAGCCCAAATACGACTTCTACACCGTACTGGCCGAACGCGAGGTGCAGATCCCCGACACCGAACTGGCCGAACAGGCACGGCGCGAATCCACGGTGCAATCGCCACCCGCCAACGCGCAACGCTATTTATTGCAGGCGGGCGCGTTCGCCAATGCCGCCGACGCCGAGGCGGTAAAGGCGCGGCTAGCGCTGCTGGGCCTGGTGGCACGGGTAGAGATGGGCCAGGTCAAGGGCAACGCGGTGTATCGGGTGCGTCTCGGTCCTTATGCCAGCGCCAGTACCCTGGCCGAAGGTAAGCGCCAGCTCGCGGAGAACGGTATTGCGGACGCGATCGCGATACGCGCCGATAGATGATTGGCGCGTTTCGTTAGGTCTCGGGCTCCGGCCCATCGCGGAACAGTGACTCGGTCTCGACGTGCACCGTTGTGAGGTCGCGCCGCAAAAGCGCGCTGGCTCAACCGCCGCGCTTGAGACGGATGAGGGCCGACGTGTCTTCGTCGCCACACTCGGCTGCCACCAGTTCGGCATAGTCAGCCAGCGATTGATCGATCACCGGATGCCGGATTCCGGCGGCATCGGCCATCGCGCGCACGATCTTCAGATCCTTGAGCAGATGCGCGCACTTGAAACCGGGCGCGAACTCGCTGCGCAGCATGGTGGCGCCGCGTTTGTCGAGAAACCAGTTGGCGGCGGCACCGGCGCCCAAGGTCGGCAGCAGGCGTTCCGCATCCAGTCCCAAGGCTTCGCCCAAGGCCAGGCCTTCGCAAACGGCCTGGGCGATGCCGGCCACCAACACTTGATTCACGGCTTTCGTGGCCTGCCCCGCACCGTTGCCGCCCATGAGCGTGATCCGCGCGGCGTAGGCCTCCAGCGCGGGGCGCGCGCGTTCGAGCACGTCCGCAATACCGCCGACCATGATGGAGAGTTTGCCGTTGCGCGCACCCTCCACCCCGCCCGAGACAGGCGCATCAAGGAAGCCGATATCGCGCGTCGCGAGCATCGCCGCGGCGCGTTGCGCGGTGTCGCGCGCCACGGTGGAGTGGTCGATCACGATCGCGCCTGGATGCATCACAGCGGCGAGCGCTTCGACGTTCTGCAGCACATCCGCGTCTGCGGAGACGCACAGCACCACGAGATCGCAGTCGGAAAATTCGGCCGCGTTCGTCGCTACATGTACGCCGAGTTCGGCTGCGAGCGTCGTCGCCTTTGCGGGCGTGCGATTGCCCACCGCTACGAGCAGGCCATGCGCGTGCAGATGTCGCGCCATCGGTGCTCCCATTGCTCCTAGACCGATGAATCCGACTTTCATTCGCCCAAGTCCCTTTTCCTTTGATCTTCCCCCTCCCCTTGAAGGGGAGGGAGCCAAGCCTCATCCCGTCGCTTCATCCGCCAGATAGGTGTAGCCAGTCAGCCCGCTCTCCAGCGCCGCGGCGAAGCGCTCGGCTTCGTCCTTCGGCAGCTTCGCGGCGGCGACCTTGGCGCCGTATTCGACGCGCAGCTTGGCGAGGTCGTAGCCGACATAGTCCAGCATCACGTCGGTGGTATCGCCGCGGCGCGAGCGCTCGAAGCGGTAACCAGACTCCGACAGTCGCACGTTCACCGCATCCGTATCGCCGAACAGGTTGTGGATGTCGCCCAGCGTGTCCTGATAAGCGCCGACCATGAAGATGCCGAGGCGATAGCTCTCGCCGGCGCGCGGCGCGTGCAGCGCCAGCGACGTATCCAGATCGCCGTCATCGACGTAGGTGTCGATGCGACCGTCGGAATCGCAGGTGAGATCGGCGATCACGCCGCGACGATCCGGCTCTTCGTCCAGACGCGCGATCGGCGCGATCGGGAACACCTGGTCGATCGCCCAAACGTCGGGCACCGACTCGAACACCGAGAAGTTGACGAAATACTTGTCGACCAGGCGCTGATCGAGTTCGTCCAGCACGGCGCGATGGCTCTTCTCTTCGTAGTTGAGCCGCTTCTTCACCCCGTGCGCGATGGCGTAGAACAGATCGTCGAGGCGCGCGCGATCGGCCAGATCGAGCTGCCCCAACGCATACAGCGTGTGGCCCTCGGACTGGAAGTGCTGGGCCTCGTGCCACAGTTCCAGCGCCGGGCGTTCGTCGAGCGCATCGCGCACTTCGCGCAGATGGCGGATCACCGCTGCCTCGTCGGCACGTTCGACCGGAATCGCTCCTTCCGGTGCGCGCTCGACCTCGGAGACGTTCGCTACCAGCACGGCGTGATGCGCGGTCATGGCGCGGCCGGATTCGGTCAGCACGCGCGGCGGCGGCAAGCCATGTTCGGCGCAGGCCTCCGCGAGCGGCTGCACGATATTTGCAGCGTACTGGTCCAGGCCGTAGTTGATAGAGCAGAAGCTGCGCGAACGAGTGCCTTCGTAATCCACGCCGAGGCCGCCGCCGACATCCATGTACTTGATCGGGCTGCCCAGTTGACTCACTTCGACAAAATACCGCGTGGCCTCGCGCATGCCGTTGGCGATGTCGCGCACGTTGGAGATCTGCGACCCCATGTGGAAGTGCAACAATTCCAGCGAACTCGACAGGCCGGCGCGGCGCAATTTCTCGATCAGATCCAGAAGCTGACGCGGCGAGAGTCCGAACTTGGCGTTGTCGCCGCCGGAGTTCTGCCATTTGCCCGCTCCCAGCGATGCCAGCCGCATGCGCACGCCCAAACCCGGCGTGACGCCGATCGCGCGCGACTCCTCGATCACGTGCGAGAGTTCGGAGGGTTTCTCGATCACGATGTAGGTCTGTAGCCCCAGCTTGCGCGCGATCAAGGCGAGGCGGATGTATTCGCGATCCTTGTAACCGTTGCAGACCACGACACTGCCCGGCCGCGCCAGTGCCAGCACCGCCATCAGTTCGGGTTTCGAGCCGGCTTCGAGACCGAAACCCTCGCCTGCGTGCGCCGCCAGTTCGCCTGCCACGCCCAGATGCTGATTGACCTTGATGGGATAAATCGCGGTGTAGCCGCCGCCATAGTCGAATTCGGTCATGGCGCGCGCAAACGCGGCCTGCAACTTGCCGAGGCGGTCGCCGAGGATGTCGCTGAAACGCAGCAACAGCGGCAGCTTCATTCCCTCGGCCAGGGCGCGGTCCACGGCTTCGGGCAACGGGATCGCGGGGCCGCTGGCGCCGCGCGGCCGCACTTCGATCCTACCCGCGGTATCGATGTCGAAATAGCCCTCGCCCCAGTGGGCGATGGAATAGGTGCGACGGGCGCGGTCGAGGTTCCAGGCATTCATCCCAAGGTTCTCTATCTGCTGCAAGCGGCTGGCTCGGCCAGAGATTTGAATTGCTTCCACAATCCGCCCCGCGCTTCACGGCGCGTGGCGCCCTTGGATCAAGGGGCTATGACCCACCTCTCCCGTCGCGCATCGCCGCGCCGGGCAAGAAAGGCGCGCATTGTAACGCCCGCCAGCGGCCGGGCACGCTACAATCCGTGCCCCTTCCGCTCCCCGTTCATTCGAATCCCGCCATGACTGCCGCCGAACCGACCTGGTACTACGAGAACTTCGAAATTTCCGGCTCGGCGATCGGCTTCCGGGTAAACAAGAAGCTCGATGAAGTCCAATCGAAGTTCCAGAAGATCGAAATCTACGAGACCACCGATTGGGGCAACCTGATGGTGATCGATGGCGCGATCATGCTGACCTCGCGCGACAACTTTCTTTATCACGAGATGATGTCGCATCCGGTGCTGTACACCCACAGCAATCCCAAGCGCGTGGTCATCATCGGCGGCGGCGACTGCGGCACCCTGCGCGAGGTGCTCAAGCACCACGAAGTCGAGCACGCGGTGCAATGCGACATCGACGAACAAGTTACGCGCATGGCCGAGAAATGGTTTCCGGAACTGTGCGAATCCAACGCTGACCCACGCGCCGAGTTGTTGTTCGACGACGGCATCGCCTACATGCGCAACTGCGCACCCGACAGCGTGGATGTGATCATCGTGGACTCCACCGATCCGGTCGGCCCGGCCGAAGGCCTGTTCAACGAGACCTTCTACGCCTCGTGCCTGAAGGCGTTGCGCCAGGGCGGCATCCTGGTGCAGCAATCCGAGTCGCCGCTGGTGCACATGGGCCTGATCAAGGCAATGCGCCACCACATGCAGGTCGCCGGTTTCTCCGCGCTGCGCACCATGCCGTTTCCGCAGCCGTGCTATCCCACGGGTTGGTGGAGCTGCACTTTGGCGCGCAAGGGCGTCGCCGAGCTGACCGGCTTCCGCGAGCGTGGTGCGCAAGGGCGGAATTTTGCGACGCGCTACTACAACGTCGACATCCATCGCGCCGCGCTGGCGCATCCAGAATTCATGCGCGAAGCGTTCGGCGATTGAGCAGCTGCGACGCAGACCTCATGCCGACACTCCGCCTCGCAAGGAAACTCCGTGTTTTTTGAACGTTTGCCGGAATTCATCAGCGCCCATCCCTTGCTCGGCATGGGCTTCGTCGCCGTCACCGTGGCTCTGGTAATGAACGAGCTGTCGCGCTTCACCCAGGGTTTCAAGGCCATTTCGCCGCCGCAGTTGACCCAATTGATCAACCGCGAAAACGCGCTGGTGATCGATGTCAGTCCGATCGGCGACTACGAAAAAGGCCACGTCGTCGGCAGCAAGCACGTCGCGATGAGCCAGTTCGATCCCGAGAGCAAGCTGCTCGCCCAGGTGAAGGAACTGCCGGTGGCCGTGGTCTGCCGCAACGGCATGCAATCGACGCAAGCCGCCAAGCGCCTGGTCAAGGCCGGCTTCACCCAAGTGCATCTGCTCGAAGGCGGCATCGGCGCGTGGCAGGGCGCGGAATTGCCGTTGGCGAAGGGCAGAGCCTAAGGAGAGCTGTTCCAGTGGCCAGAAAGTCATGGGTTGCGCGCTGCTTCCCTGGCGACTGGAACTGGCCACTGGAATTGCTCTCGCGCTTGATTTTGCCGCCTCCGGCCCACATGGGATAATCCCGCTTCTTTCCGCCTCACCCCCTACTGGAGTCCCCCATGGCCGATGAAACCGCCAACGGCGCTGCTGCCGTCGAGAACGCGTCGCCGACGCAGTTCGTGTTGCAGAAGATCTACATCAAGGACGCCAGCTTCGAGGCGCCGAACGCGCCGCAGGTGTTTCAGGAAGAAGGCCAGCCGCAGTTGCAGCTCAATCTGGCGCAGAAGGTGAGCACCCTGGCCGAGGGCGTCTACGAGGTTTCGCTGACCGTCACCCTGACCTGCACCCTCAACGGCAAGAGCGCGTATCTGGCGGAAGTGGCGCAGGCCGGCATCTTCGGCGTGTCGGGTTTCGACCCGCGCAATCTGGAAGGGATACTCGCCACTTACTGCCCCAATGTGCTGTTTCCGTACGCGCGCCAGGCCGTCGGTGAATTGATCATCAACGGTGGCTTCCCGCCCTACTACTTGCAGCCGATCAATTTCGAACAGCTCTACGCCGAGCAGATGCGTCGTCGCGCGCAGACGGATTTGGGCGAAGCCGCGCCGGTCGGCCACGCCTGATCGTATGCAGCCGCTCCCGGGCATCCTGCCCTCCGCGGCACCTGTGGACACTGCACATCGGGGAGCGCTGCGCGTTGCCGTACTGGGCGCCGGCTCCTGGGGCACGGCGCTCGCAGTGCAGGCCGCGCGCAACGGCCTGCACACGACGTTGTGGGGCCGCGACGCGACCCAGATCGAGGCCATGCGTGCGTCGCGTCGCAATGCGCGTTACCTGCCTGACCTTGAACTGCCCGCGGCACTGAACTACGACGCCGATCTCGCCGCAGTCGCGGCGCAGGCGGATCTGCTGCTGGTGGTGGTGCCGAGTCATGCCTTCCCCGACATCGTGCGCGAACTCGCGCCGCATCGGCGACGTGAGGCCGGGGTGGCTTGGGCCACCAAGGGCTTCGAGCCCGGCTCGGGACGCTTCCTGCACGAAGTGGCGGAAGACCTGCTCGGACGCGACACGCCGCTGGCGATCGTCACCGGGCCGTCG
>JBKJTK010000084.1:0-12392 GCA_046590875.1 Chiayiivirga sp. | reverse complement strand
TGATCGCGCGCCATCTGGGACCGCATGGCTTCGGCGCCTATAGCCTGGTGATCTGGCTGGTCGCGATCGGTGTGGCGACGACCAATTCCGGCACCGCGAGCGCGGCGATCAAGTTCGTGGCCGAAGCGCGTGGCGCCGGGCGCGACGACCTGATCCGTCCCTTGGTGGCCTACCTGCGTCGCGCCCAGCGCCTGTTTCTGTTGATCGTCCTGGTGGCCGGAGCGGCTCTCTTCGTGTTCGCTGGCGACAAGCTCGCGCCGGGATTCGATCATCGGATGCTGCTGGGATTCCTGGTGCTGGGGACAGCGCTGCGCGCCTCCTACATGTTCAACATCGGCGTCGCGAAAGGCTTCGAGAATTTCCGCTCCACCGCGATCATTGCGTTGATATCGACGCCCTTCAATCTGGCCCTCGTGACTGCGGCGGTGCTATGGGGTGCGGAGGTCGAATGGCTACTGGGCGTGTTCGTCGTGTCGGGCGTGGTGTTCTATCTCGTCTCGCAATGGCAGGTGAAGCGCATGCTTCCCGCGCCGACGACGGCAGGCACGACTTTGGAGCCAGGGTTGCTCCAGCGCGTGCACCGCCACATGTGGGTGAGCGCGATGACCGTCAGCATCGGGTTCTTTGCCGCCAGCGAAGTCGAAGTCCTGATTCTCACGCTTTACGCGGGACCTGATGCCGCGGGGCATTTCAAGGTCGCCTACCAACTCGCCTTGGGTGCGACGATGCTCGTGCCCGGCGTGTTTGGCGCCCTGCTGCTTCCGATGATGGCCAACGCCCTCAGCCAGGGGCAGGTGGTCGCCGGTCGTCGCTTCGTCGCGTCTACTCGCTACTTGATGTTGTTGTCGGCACCCTTGGTCGGGTTCGGTCTGGTGTTCTCGACACCGCTGATCCATGCGCTGTACGGCGGTGCCTACGACGACGCCGCACTGGTGTTCGCGGGCTGCCTTGTCGCCGCGGCGCTTTCCACGGTGAGTCAGGGCGGGTCGAGTCTCCTCGTCAGTGCCGACCGGCAGCACAGCATGCTGGTGTTGCTCGCCGTATGCGTGGTGTTGAAGGTGACACTGGGTGTCTACCTCGTGCAGCGATACGGACTGAATGGTGCCGTGATGGCCTACATGATAGTGGCAGCGACCGCTGCCTCCATCGTGATGACCCTGGCGATCCGCGTCAGCGGCGTTGCGCCCGACTGGATCGCCTTGCTGCGCGTGCTGCTGGCGGCAGCGCTCGCCGCGGCGCTGACGATTCCATTGCGCGGCCTGCCGCATCCCCTGCTTGCGATTGCGATTGGCGGTCCGGTGCTGTTGCTGACCTACTTGCTGTTAACCCTGTTGCTGGGGTGTTGGAGCCAGGACGACATCGAGCACCTGCAGCGCCTGCATCAGCGATTCGCGTCCGGTCGCCCGCGTTTCAGTGCGCGAATTCTGCATTGGGCGCACGCGCGCGCCCACAGCGAGGCACGATGAGTCTGTACGAACCCCTGTTCCGCCGCCTGCTGTTCCCTGCCTACGAATCGGGCTTGCGACGACGCCACACCTTGTCCTATCTGCGCGAGTACGAGCGCAACCAATGGTTGGACGCCGAGCAGATCCAGTCCCTGCAATGGCAGAAACTCAGGCGCTTGATCGCGCACTGCTGGGCCGAGGTACCGTACTACCGTCGGCGCTGGCAGGCACTGGGACTCGCTGGGCCGGAGGACATCCGCGAGCCGTCGGACTACGCGCGACTGCCGCTGCTCACCAAGCAGGATATTCGCGACAACTTCGACGATCTGATTGCCCCGTCGCAACGCCAAGGCATGCTGTTCAAGACCACCGGTGGCTCGACCGGCGAGCCGCTTCGTTTCGGCTACACCCGTGAAAGCTACGAGCGACGCATCGCCGTCATGTTTCGCGGCTACGCCTGGGCGGGGGCGCGCCTGGGGCAACGCACGCTGTATCTGTGGGGTGGGTCGCTGAGCCAGCCGCTCGCGCCCCGGCTAAAAGATCGTCTCTACCACGGTGCGTTCAATCGCCGCATGCTCAACGCCTTTCTGATGAGCGACGCGCGCATGCAGGAGTATGTCGACGCGATCGATGCGTTCAAGCCCGAGGTGATCGTCTCCTATGTCGCGCCGATCGTGCGCCTGGCCGAGTGGGTGCTGGCCAGTGGTCGTCGCGTGCATCGACCGCGACTGGTCCTCGGCGCCGCCGAGGCCCTGCACGATGCGCAGCGCGCGATCATCGAGCAGGCGTTCGGCTGTCCGGCTTACAACACCTATGGCTGCCGCGAGTTCATGCTGATTGCGGCCGAATGCGATCACCGCAACGGCCTGCACCTCACGGCCGACCATCTCAAGGTCGAGCTGGGCGCGGTGCCGGCCACCGGCTCGGACCTGACTCCGCGTGACGTCGTGGCCACCGATCTGCACAACTACGGCATGCCGCTGCTGCGTTACGTCAACGGCGATCTCGCCACCGCAAGCGCCAAGGCCTGCAGCTGCGGACGTGGCCTGCCGCTGCTGGCGCGCGTGGACGGGCGCAGGCTGGATGCCTTGCGCACCCGCGACGGTCACTTCGTCCCGGGGGAATACATCGTCTATATCTTCCTCAACGCGACCGGCATCAAACGCTATCAGGTCGTGCAGCGACGGCTGGATTCGCTCGATGTGGCGCTGGTCAGGGGACCGGATTTCGACGAATCCGTGTTGGACATGCTGCGGGCCGGGCTGGCAAAAGCAGTCGGGTCCAGCATTGCGCTGAATTTCCACTACGTCGACGACATTCCCTTGACCCCCAGTGGCAAGTTGCGCGTCACGATCTCCGAGTTGCCCTGAGGCAGTGGCGGTGATGGACATCACCCACTTCGTGGAGAACTTCGAACGCGGCGGGCTGGAGCGGGTCGTGATCGACCTGATCCAGGCTCAACGCGAGGCGGGCGCCACCTGCCGCGCGATCTGCCTGTTTCAGCGCGGCGCGTTGGCTGACGAACTAGCCGAACTCGGGATCGAAGTGCATGCCTGCGGCAAGCAGCGTGGCGCAGACGTCGGTGCCTTGCTGCGGGCGCGCGCGCTGTTACGACAATCGCCTGGAACGATCCTGCACACCCACAACGCGGCGGCCCACTATCACGCGGTGCTCGCAGCGACCGGTCAGAGGTTTGCCCGAGTGGTGAATACGCGTCATGGGATGGGCGCCGCGGACCCGGGCAGTCGCCGCGAGTGGATTTACCGTCGCTCGATGCGTCGCACCGATGTCGTGGTCGCGGTGTGCGAGTCCGCGCGCGCGCAGTTCGAGGCGCAGGGGGTGCTCCCGCGTGCCGCCCTGCTCGCGGTGCCGAACGGCATCCGGGTCGAGCGATTTGCGCCGGCCTCGCGCGAGGCCCGCGACGGTCTCGTGGCAGAACTCGGTTTTGCACCCGGCACCCGCCTGGTCGGCACCGTGGGCCGTTTGAACTGGGCCAAGGACCAGGCCGGCCTGATCCGCGCGTTCCGCCTCGTTTGCGACGCGCTGCCGGACATCGCACTGGTGTTGATTGGAGAGGGCGCCCTGCGAGCGACGCTGGAACAGACCGCGCGCGACGAGGGAATTGCGGCGCGCTTGCGGTTTCTGGGCGATCGTGGTGACGTGGATCGTCTCTTGAGCGGGCTGGACGTCTTCGTTCTCTCGTCAGTGACCGAGGGCTACTCGATCGCGCTGCTGGAAGCCTGCGCTGCGGGCTTGCCGATCGTGGCGACCGATGTCGGCGGAAACGCCGAGATCGTTACCGAGAACGTCAACGGATCCGTCGTGCCGGCGCGCGATGTCGCCGCGCTTGCGGCGGCGATGCTGGCGATCCTGACCGAGCGCGAACGCGCCCTCGCGATGGGGCAGGCCGGCCGGGCGTGGGTGCTGGCCGAAGGCTCGTTTCGCACCATGGCCGCGCGTTATGCGCGGGTTTACGCCGGCGAATATACGTCTCCGGCTATATGAAAATTGCGACGGGCGAGTATGCTGTCGCCCGGCCGGTGTCGACGCCCGCGCCATTCTTACCAGGCCCCGTTGCATGAATCCGCGTCCCCGAAGGTTGCACTTGCTGCGATGGTTGCCCGATGCCTGGGTGATGACGACGGGGCCGCGCGCGGGCAAAACCTTGTATCTCACTTTCGACGACGGTCCGCATCCGCAGCACACCCTGCCGTTGCTGGATCTGCTGGCGGCGCATGATGCTCGCGCGACGTTCTTTCTCATCGGCGACCAGATCGAGCGCCATGCCGAGGTTGTACGGCGCATCGTCGCGGCCGGACACGCGCTGGGCAATCATTCCTACACCCACCCGCATTTCGAAACGCTGGCGTTGGCGGCACAGCTTGAGGAAATCGAGCGCTCGGATCGTGTGCTGGCGGAGTTTGATGGCTTTGCCCGCCACCACTTCCGCACTCCGCGCGGCGTGCTGCCGCGCTCGTTGTTGATGCACTGCATCCGTCATCGGCGTCCGATCACGTATTGGTCTTACGACAGCCTCGACTATGGCCGGCATCCGCTGGAGCAACTGGTTGATGTGGCGCAACGTCACCCGCCGCGCGCCGGCGATATCGTCCTGATGCACGACGACAGCCCGCTGTCGTTGCAGATGCTCGAGTCTCTGCTGCCGGTCTGGAAAACCCGCGGTTTCGGTTTCGAATCGCTGCCGCGCCACGCCGCGTAAAGGATTCCTCGAAGCGACGAGCCGTTTTGATCGACGGCGACGACGGCGCATGCGCGTGTTGTGTGTCGACAAGCTTGCACATCGTCAGACCAGCAGTACTTTCGTAGCCCGGGACCGGGAGGGCGCCGTTACAATGCGTCACAATCCGTGCCGTGCGCCTCGGTTTCGTTCCTGCCATTCGGGAACACTGCCGTCGCGGCGCGCCACTGCCCCGGAGCCTGAGTCCTGATGCTGAGCGTAAAGTTTGTTCTGCCCTGCGTGCTGCCCTGCATGCTGGCCTCGTTGCTGGGTTTGGCGACGGGCGTAGCCGACGCGGCGGTAACGCTGGATATGTCCTACGTCGACCGCAATTCCCCGGCCTACGCCCGCTATCGCACCTGGGTGAACGCGGTCAACGTCAACAATCCGCCCTATGGGTTTACCGCCGCGGACGCGGCCTTCATGCATCGCATCACTACCGGCACGGCGGACGCGCGTGCGCAGTATTGCCAGATGGCGGTGACCTTGACCGACAACCATGTGATCGCGGCCTCCACTGCGATCGCCGCCAATCAGCTCCCGCAAGTTGCCCGGGATGTCTATCTCGAAGTCGGGCCGATGATCAGCGCGCTGGCGCTGACCTACGACTGGTGCGCGGCCAACGTCACCCAGGCGCAGCGTGCACGCTGGGCCGACTACGCCGAACAGGCCGTGTGGAACGTCTGGCATCACCCGCAGGCGCGTTGGCGAGAGACACCGACGTCGGCGTATCGGCCGTTCCCGTGGAATGGCTGGTCGGTCACCAATCCCGGCAACAACTATCACTACAGCTTCGTCACCGCGACTGTCTATTGGGCAATGGCGAGCAACAGCGTGAGCTGGATCGATTTTCTGCGAACCCAGAAGATGGCGCCGTTGCAGGCCTACTACGATCAACTCGACGGCGGCGGCAGTCGCGAAGGCACCGGCTATGGAACCGCGCATCGCACCCTGTTCCCGTTCTATCGCGCCTGGGAAGGTGCCACGGGCGAGGACCTCGCCAACGCCAACTCGCACCTCAGCGACACCATCCGCTATTGGGTCCACGCCACGGTGCCCACGCGCGACCGCTTCGTACCGTTCGGCGACCATTCGCGTGATTCGAGCGCGACCCTGTACGACTATCAGCGCCATCTGGTGCTGGAAGCGCGCGAGCTGAGCGCCGACGTCAGCGCGCGCAATATCGCCACCTGGTGGCTCAACAACATTTCGATCGACCGCATGACCAGCGGCTTCAACTATCGCCACGACCTGCTCCCAGCCGGCAGCGGTGGAAGCCCGCCCTCCGATCTGACCTACTACGCGCCGGGCGTCGGACACGCCTTCGCACGAACCAGTTGGAATGCGGACGCGCTGTGGATGTCGTTTTCTGCCGGTCCCTTCGAGGAAAGCCACGCGCACCAGGATCAAGGCGCGTTTAATTTGTACCAGGGTGACTGGCTGGCCGTGAGCGAGAACATCTTCTCCCACAGTGGCATCAACCAGACCAGCAGAATGCAAAACCTTGTTCGCTTCGAGCGCGCGAACACGGGCCCGCTGCAATGCACCGGCGATCCGCCCAACGATCCCGTCGTGCATCAGTGCCAGCCGACGATGTCGGCGCTCGCTATCACTCATGCGGGCGCCGATGGTTCTCTGCACGCGACAGCGAATCTCTCGGCCGCGTACGCGCCGCCACGCCCGGATATCCAGACCCGGTATGTTCAATCGTGGATCCGCGAGATCGAGTTCGACGCCGATGGCTTGATGGTGCACGACACTTTCCAGGCGTCGCCGGGCGTGTCGGCGATCTTTCAACTCAATCTGCCGCGGCCACCGGTCATCACGGGACGCACCGCGAAATCGGGCGAGCTCACGATTCGCGTGATCGAACCGGTCGATGCCACGCTCAGCGCCGTGAGTTGGAACGCCGTCAATCCGGGCGAATTTTCCGAAGGGTGGCGACTGGATGTGCGCGGTAGTGGCAATCAGTTCCGGGTCGAGCTGTCGGTGGTGAACGAAACGGTCTTCCGCAACGGCTTTGATTGACCCGCGTCTGGCGTCGGGTGCACGCGCCGACTGTCGCCGATGCGCCAGCCTCGGGTAAGCTGCGCGGGCGCGCGAATGGCCACCATCTGCGGGCGAATCGCGCGCCTGACGTCGATCCCGGTACGCCTGGACGATGACGCAGCGATTCGATCCGGCCGGCGTTCGTGGCGTAATCCGCAATCCCCGGGGGAATTGATTGAACGGTTGGTGGTTGTTGTTGGTGCTGGGCGCGCTCCCGCTGCTCGCCGCATTTGTGGTCTGGCGTCTGCTGCATGCACGCAATATGCATCTGTGGATCGGCAGCTATCTGCGGCGTCGCGTGCCGCGGGTCACGGACCGCCCGGTGCACGTGATGTTCTGCTTCGTCGACCACTTCGAGCCGATGTGGCATCAGGCCGACCTGGCGACGCAGCGCGCGCGGGTGGATCGGTGGTGCCGCGACTACCGGATCCTGGCGGCGAAACATCGCGACGCCGATGGTCGTCCGCCGCAACACAGCTTCTTCTATCCCGAAGAAGAGTACGCGGCGGAGCACCTGGACAAGATTGCGTCCCTTTGCGCGGAGGGATTCGGCGAGATCGAGATCCATCTGCATCACGACAACGACACCGAGCAGAATTTCTGCGAGAGCCTGACGCGCTTCTGTCGCCTCCTGCACGAGCGTCACGGCGCCTTGCCGCGCGATCCGGTCAGCGGAGAGTTGCGTTTCGCCTTCATCCACGGCAACTGGAGCCTCGACAACTCGCGTCCCGACGGGCGCTGGTGCGGTATCAACAATGAGCTCACCTTGCTGCGACAAATCGGTTGCTATGCCGATTTCACCTTGCCGTCCGCGCCCAGCGACACCCAGACGAGCACAATCAACTCCATCTACTACGCCACCGACGATCCGCTCAAACCGAAGTCGCAAGACGTGGGCGTACCGGTGCGCGTCGGCGGGAGTGCGAGCGGCGACTTGATGATCGTGCAGGGCCCGCTCGGCCTGAATTGGCGCAACCGCCGAATGGGGGTGATGCCAAGGATCGAAAATGCCGACGTGCGACGCGGCAGCCCACCGACCACCGATCGCGTGGATGCATGGATACGCACTGGCGTGCACGTCGAAGGTCGGCCGGACTGGGTGTTCGTGAAAGTGCACACCCACGGCACCCAGGAGCAGGACATGGACACCCTGCTGGGCGCCGAGTCCGATGCCATGCATACGTATCTGGAACGGGTCTACAACGACGGCAAGCGCTACGTGCTGCACTACGTCTCGGCGCGCGAAACCTACAACATCATCAAGGCGGCCGAGGCGGGCCTGGCCGGCGATCCGGCGCAATATCGCGATCACGTGCTGCCGGCCCCTGCCTCCTCGTGGGTGGGCGGGCGCGTCGCCGCGACGACGCCATGACGGCGAGTACGACCGGGTCGAACGGAACCCGGGTCAGTGTCGTGATGCCGGTGTACAACGCCGAGCGCTCGCTGCTGAAATCCATGCGCTCGGTGCTCGACCAGACCCATGCCGAGATCGAGCTGTTGGTGGTCGACGACGGTTCGCGCGATGCCTCGTTGAGCTTGATGCAGCAAGCCGCGACCGCAGACCCGCGGGTGATCGCCTTGCGCATGCCGCAGAACGGGGGTGTGGCGGCTGCGAGGAACCGGGGCATAGAGGCCGCCAGCGGCGACTATGTCGCGTTTCTCGACAGCGATGACTGGTGGCATCCGCGCAAGCTCGAAGTGCAGCTGGCGCACATGCGCGCGGTCGGCGCACGGGTGAGCTACGCCGACTACCAGCGCGTGGCTGAAGATGGCCGCGTGCTGTCGAACGTGCAGGCGCCAACGACGGTCGACTATCCCAAGATGCTGAAGAGCAACTTCATCGGCAACCTCACCGGGATCTACGAGCGCAGCCTCGGTGCGCTGCGCTTCCAGCGTGTCGGTCACGAGGACTACGTGTTCTGGTTGCAGGCGGTACGACGCGCCGGCCACGCCGTGCGTGCGCCTTACACCGAACCGCTGGCGTTCTATCTGGTGCGCGCGGACTCGCTGTCGGCCGACAAGTGGAAAGCGGCACGTTGGCAATGGCATATCTACCGCGAGATCGAGGGCCTCGGCACGCTGCGCGCCACGTGGTATTTCCTGCACTACATCGGCAACGCGATCGCGAAGCGACGCTGACGCAAACCGCTACGGAGTTGACCAGACTCTCCACGCGACCTGACCGGCTCCGCCAACGAAGCGGCACGCGGCCGGCAAGCTGATGACCGGCAGCATCGACCCGAAGCGGCTGGTCGCGACTGTCCGCCATTGCGCAGGCTGGTCGCCGGCGAACGCGGGTTCGACCCAAAGTGGGATCTTGACCTTCGAGCATGGCTGCGAGGTCGGGACATGGACACAAGGTCGATCGAGCGCATCCGGGCGATGCGAAGGCCGCGCCATCATCGCCGGCTTTCGCGCCGACGATGAATCCATTTGGCACCGTCCACGCATCTAGCCTGCTGACAACTGCAACTGCCGCAGTTGCGCGAACCCCCCCGATCGTTGCGCCACCGGTCTGCATACAGGTGGCGCGCACACGTAGAGGAATACGACTGATGAAAAACTTTTCCCAGATGGTAAAGCGTGGGTTACGCCGACGCTTTCCGCTCTCGGCATTCACGCTTGCCGCCTTCCTGTTCGCCTCCACCGCAGTCGCTGCTGCGCCATCGACGACTGTGCCTGACACGCCGGTCGGCAGGGTAGGCAGTGAACTCCTGCACCATGTGAACAGTGATACGCCCGAGCAGATACGTGCGTGGGCACCCACGGTTCTGTCGTCTGCCATCGGCAAGGACGGCGCGGCCAATTTCGTCAACACGCTGGTCTCGGCGGTGCGCGAAAGCGGCGGTGTGAGCCTGACCAACGCACACGTTCAGCAAGGCATGCTGGTGCTGACCGTGAAGGCGAATCGCAGCGGCCAACTGGTCATGTTCATCCTGGCTGAAGATCCGGCACAGCCCGGCAAGTTGGGGCTGGCGGATGTGATGCCCATGGATGATCCTGCGTTGTACGCCGGCTGGCCTGAAACGGCGGTCTCGCATGCGCAGTTGAACAGCCTGATCCACACCGCGCTCGATCGACTGGTGCGCACCAGCGACTTCTCCGGTTGCGTGACGGTTGTCGATGGCGGCAAGTCGGTGTTCGATGAATGTCGCGGTCTGGCCGAGCGAAGTTTCGGCGTCGCGATCGATCACCAGACAAGATTTCGCTTGGCTTCGGTAGGCAAGATGTTCACCGCCGTGGCCATTGGCCAACTCGTCGAAGCCGGCAAGCTGTCGTGGGATTCCACGCTCGACCAGCTGGTGCCCGAGTATCCCGACCACGCCGCGGCGAAAAAGATCACGGTGTGGCAACTCCTGCAGCATACGTCGGGCCTGGGTGATTTTTTCGTTCCTGAGTTCTTCGAGCACCGTGAGAAGTACGTCAAACTCGCCGACTATCTCGACCTCATTGCCCGCCAGCCCATCATCAGCGAGCCAGGCAACCAACTGAGTTACAGCAACGCCGGCTACATCCTGCTCGGTCGCATCGTCGAAAACGTCTCCCACGAGGACTATTTCGACTACGTCCAGCGCCATGTCTTCGTGCCCGCAGGCATGCACTCCAGCGGATTCAACACGCTGGACGAGGTGACGCCGAAGCTGGCCGTCGGCTATTTCCATGAGAGCCCGTTTTCGACGAAGTGGAAGGCGAACGGGATGAAAATACCCTTCAAGGGCAGCCCGGCAGGCGACAGCTACTCGACCAATGCCGATCTCCTGCGCTTTGCCGAGGCCTTGCGTGGCGGCAAGCTGCTCAAGCCGGACACCTTGGCAAAAATGTTCAAGGATCCGGTGCCGATGGGACCCCTGGCTATGGCCGCTGGCTTCGGCGAGCGGCTCTCACACGGGCGCCACATTCGCGGACACCAGGGCGGCATCGAAGGCGTCACGACGGATCTGGCGATGATTTGGGAAACCCGGGGAGCCGTCGCCCTGACCAGCAATCAAGGAGAAAACCAGTCATGGATGCTGGCCGAGCGTATCGCGGAGTTGCTCGCCGCCGAAGGCACGAAACGCCAAAGACCCTGACAAGAAGTCAGGCCAGGCGTCTACCACCCACGCAACTTACTCTGGAGCGTTTCAATGGAACCCATCTACATCTTGATACCCCTCGTCGTGATGATGGCCCCCGTGCTCATCGTCGTGATCCTGCTGCGGTACCGCTATCGGCAAACGCAGGCGCGCTATCAAACAATGCTGCAACTGGCCGACAAGGGCGTGGAGTTGCCGCTCGCGTTGCTGGTCGAACCGAACGTGGACTATTCCGAACGACGCCGGGCGCTGGTACTGATTGGCTGCGGCCTCGGGCTGATGGCGATGTTCCTCGCGTTGCCGGGCCACCTGGACAACGGCCTCGGCGTCGGCAGCCTGTGGGGGCTTGGACTGTTGCCGCTGATGATCGGTTTGGGTTACCTCGCCAGCTGGTGGTTGAATCGGCGCGAGAAAGCGCGTGGCTGACAGCGCCGCCGAGGCGCGGATCGATCAGGCGCTGGTGGCCCGGGTACGGCTCGGCAATGACCCGCGGGCGTTTGAGCACCTGGTGCGTCGCCATCAAGGCATGGTGCGTGCGCAGTTGCGTCGGCTGCTGCATGGCGACCATGCCGCGGCCGATGATCTGGCGCAGGAGGCCTTCCTGCTGGCCTGGCGCAAGCTCGACCAGTTTCGTGGCGAAGCACGCTTCGCCACCTGGCTTTACCGCATCGCCTATGCCTGCTTCCTGCAGGTGTGCCGGAAAAAATCGTGGCCACTTGGCGATGACGACGACAGCGAGACCGAATCCCTGCCAGAGCCGGCGCGAGCGATCGATCTGCGGATCGATCTGGAACGTGCGATGCAACGCCTGTCCCCCAGCGAACAAACGGTGCTGCTGCATTGTGTGCAACTGGGCTTGAGTCACGAAGAGTCGGCCTATGTGCTGACAATGCCGCTGGGGACTGTGAAAACCCATGCCACCCGAGGCAAGGCAAAACTGAAGAAGTGGCTCTCAGCGTGGCACGATGTCGACGAGGAACAACGGACACCATGAATCACACAGACGACAATGAAATCGATGCGTTGCTGCGCAAGCAGTTCGATGGCTCGGTACCCGACGACGGCTTTTCCGATCGCGTGATTCAACAGTTGTCGCCACGCCGCCGTCGTGCAGCATGGCCATTGCTGGCCGGCATCCTGGCCGGAACAGGGGCGTGCTGGCTCAGCCTTTCGTCCACGTCGCTGCTGCATGTCGGTTGGCAGAACTTGATCAATGGCGAGCTGTCGGCATCCGCAATCACCCTCATGGCAGTGGTTGCCGGAATGTCGCTACTGGCGTGCTGGTGGACAACGATGGAGGCAGAGGACCACTGAAGCGTCAGTCGGTGCTCACAACGCATTGATCACCGGAACGCCAGCTATCGGGCGACTTGATAGAGGCGGCGACCGTCTCGTTTTGGCCGAACAGCGACCCTCGCACTGCGACCCGTTGCGGACGTTCGGAAACACCTACCTGACCCCCAATGGCACTACCTTAAGCCTCGTCATCCCCGCGACTGTGAGCGCAGCGAGCGAACGGCGTAGCCGGCCCGAAGGGCGAGCGCGCAGCGCGAGTAAGGCGGGGATCCAGTGACTTGAGCTCTACTT
>JBKJTK010000518.1:0-7891 GCA_046590875.1 Chiayiivirga sp. | reverse complement strand
ACTTTCCACTTGTAGACGATGGCCGCAACGCCGATGGCCGCAATCAGCGTCGCCAGAATGTAAAGGTGGCTTTTTTTCATGGTTTGGCCAAGGACCCGCGGTTCCCCAACCGCGCGCGACGAAAGTCGCTATGCGCCGGAGTATAACGATTCGGGCCGCGCGGGAGTCTCCCCGCGCTCAGCCCTGACCGGGCGTCTACGGGGTCCCTACACGTCGAGGTTCGAGACCCGCAACGCGTTCTCCTCGATGAAATTGCGCCGCGGTTCAACCACGTCGCCCATCAGCGTGCTGAAGATCTGGTCGGCGGCGACCGCGTCCTCGATCCGTACCTTGAGCAGGCGGCGGGTTTCCGGATTCACTGTGGTTTCCCACAACTGTTCCGGATTCATTTCGCCCAAGCCCTTGAAGCGCTGTACGGTGCGGCCTTTCTTGGCCTCCTCCATCAGCCAGGCGTGCGCGTCCTTGAAGCTCGCGACGGGATGGCTCTTGCCACCGCGCTGCACCTGCGCGCCCGGTTGAACCAGCTCGGCAAGCTGGCCCGCCACATCGAGGATCGGGCGCAGTTCACCGCCATCAAACAACGACGCCGGCAGCGATTGGGTAATGCCGAGGCCATGATGCTGGCGCTCGATCACCAGTGCCCCGCCCTGCTCGCCCGCAGCAGGTTGGGCGCTGATTCGATAGCGCGGCTTGCCCAACCCGGTGGCAGCCAGGCGTTTTTCCAATCGCATCAGCCAAGGCTGCAATGCGTCGATATCGGCGAACGCTGCGGTTGCGAGCGGCGGCAGGTCGAATAACGCCTCGAGCACGTTCGAATCGAAACGATGCGAAAGCCGCCGCACCGCATCTTGTGCCGTGACGAAATCGATCATCAGTTTTTCCAGTGCGGTGCCGTTGATCGGCGGCGCCTCGGGAGCGTAGCGCAGCTCGGCACCTTCGACCGCGTGGTTGATCAGGTAGGTGTTGAGTGCGGTGTCGTCCTTCAGGTACAGCTCGGTCTTGCCCTGCTTGAGTTTGTACAGCGGCGGCAGGCCGATGTAGATGTGGCCGCGCTCGATCAGCTCGGGCATCTGGCGGTAGAAGAACGTCAGCAGCAAGGTGCGGATATGCGAGCCGTCGACGTCGGCGTCGGTCATCAAAATAATGCGGTGGTAACGCAGCTTGTCGGGGTTGTATTCGTCGCGACCGATGCCGCAGCCCAGGGCGGTGATCAAGGTGCCCACTTCCGCACTGCCGAGCATGCGGTCGAAGCGAGCGCGCTCGACGTTGAGGATCTTGCCCTTGAGCGGAAGGATCGCCTGGGTCTTGCGGTTGCGGCCTTGTTTGGCGGAGCCACCGGCGGAATCGCCCTCGACGATGAACAGTTCCGACAGCGCCGGGTCTTTCTCCTGGCAGTCGGCGAGCTTGCCGGGCAGGCCGGCGATATCGAGAGCGCCCTTCCTGCGCGTCAGGTCTCTGGCCTTGCGCGCGGCTTCGCGCGCGCGCGCGGCATCGACGATCTTGCCGGCAATGGCGCGCGCATCGAGCGGATGCTCCTGGAGAAATTCTTCCAGCTTGCTGCCGAGGATGGCCTCGACCACCGGCTTCACTTCCGAGCTGACCAGCTTCTCTTTCGTTTGCGACGAGAAGCTCGGATCGGGCACCTTGACCGACAACACTGCGATCATGCCCTCGCGCATGTCCTCGCCCGAGAGGCCGATCTTGGCCTGCTTGGCGATGCCGTTCTGCTCGATGTAGTTGTTCAGGGTGCGGGTCAGCGCGGCGCGAAAACCGGCCAGATGCGTGCCGCCGTCCTTCTGCGGGATATTGTTGGTGAAGCAGAACATCGTCTCCTGGTAGGCGTCGGTCCACTGCATCGCGACCTCGACCGTCATCCCGTTCAGTTCGCCGATAACAGAGATAACTGTTTGATGTAAAGGGGTTTTTAGCTGCGCCAAGTGTTCGACGAAGCTCTTGATGCCGCCCTCGTACTGGAACAGGTCGCGCTTGCCCTCTCCGCGCTCGTCGACCAACTCAACTTTCACACCGGAGTTGAGGAACGACAGCTCACGCAGACGCTTGGCCAGGATGTCGTAGTGGAACTCGATGTCGCTGAAGGTTTCGGTTGACGGTTTAAAGCGCACCGTGGTGCCACGCCGGGCCGACGCACCGACCGCCTTGAGCGGGTACAGCGGCTCCCCCATGCCGTATTCCTGTTGGTAGTGCTGGCCGTCTCGCCAGATGTCGAGCCACAGGTGCGCGGACAGGGCGTTCACCACCGACACGCCGACACCGTGCAAGCCGCCGGAGACTTTGTAACTGTTGTCGTCGAACTTACCGCCGGCGTGCAGCACGGTCATGATGACCTCCGCCGCCGACACGCCCTCTTCCTTGTGGATATCGGTCGGAATGCCGCGACCGTTGTCGGACACGGAGGCCGAGCCATCGAGATGGATCGTGACCAGCACGTGATCGCAGAATCCGGCCAAGGCCTCGTCGATCGCGTTGTCGACGGCCTCGAACACCATGTGATGCAGGCCGGTGCCGTCGTGCACATCGCCGATGTACATCCCGGGCCGCTTGCGGACAGCGTCAAGTCCACGCAACACGGTGATCTTGCTGGAATCGTAGTTGCTGTTCGGCGGGGTCAGATCTGTCATGCGTACATGCATCCGGAAGGCCGAATCGCGGGAGCGAGCGGCAGGGTCGGTAGAGACGAGGGATGGGCGAAATTATAGCAGGCGCTCGATCCGCCCCTGTTCCACGTGGAACCTCGCGAGAGGGCTTTCCCAGGCCGATAGCTCGGCGGGCGCCTCGGTACCGGTCAGCAGAACCTGCGCCGGCACCGTGGACAGCCGCTTTAGCGCTAGCGCCAGATGGGCCCGATCCAGTTCGGAAGCGAGATCGTCCAGGCAAAGGATCGGCCAGTGGCCGCGTTCAGCGGCGAAACCTTCGGCTTGGGCCAGGACACAGGCCAGCGCCGTGAGTTTTTCCTGTCCGCGCGAAAAGGTGTCGCGCGATGGCAGTTGCTCGTAGCCCAGCGACCAATCCGCCCGATGCGGCCCGACTGTGGTGTGACCCAGCAGACTGTCGCGGGTTCGGCTTGCGCGCAGGGCTTGGGACAGCGCTCCGCTTTCGCGAGGCCACCCGCGCTGGAAACGCAGGCTGAGCTCGCCCAACTCCGGAAGAAATTGATTTGCCGTGTCGCTCAGACGGGGCGCCAGCCGAAGAAGATAGGCCTCCCGCAGCGCAGTGAGGCGCTCGCCAGCGTCAGCCAACTCGAACTCGAACGCCTCCAAACCGGTGGCGTCGGCTGCCCCTGACTTGAGCATGGCATTGCGCTGCTTCAAGGCCCGCTGCCAGCGACGCCAGTTCGGCAGGAAATCGGGTTCCACGTGGAACAAAGCCCAGTCCATAAACCGCCGCCGATGCTCCGACCCCCCGGCAATCAGCGCATGACTTCCGGGTTCAAAACAGACGACCGCGATCTGACGGTAAACCTCACTGAGCCCCGTCACAGACTGCCCATCGATGCGCGCCTGCCAATCGCGCACGCCACGTTCGACCCCGAGTCGCCGATTCTGCCCGGCGGCGTCGCTTACTTCGGCGAACACGCGAAGAGCGTTCTGACCGCGTCGGATTAGGCCCTCGCGCACCGCGCCGCGGAAGGATCGGCCATAAGCCAACAGGTATACGGCCTCCAGCACACTCGTTTTCCCGGCGCCGTTGCCGCCGAGCAGCAGATTCAAGCCAGGATCGAGGCTGAGTTCGATCCGCTCGAACAGCCGGAAATGCTCGATCTGGAGGCGGTCAATCCTCATGCGAGCGCCCGGCGCTCGAGCGGTACGCCAGGGCGGACGAAACTCAGCGTCAGAGCCGCAGCGGCATTACCACGTGGCGGCTGCGCCCATGGCTGGCCTCGCGCACCAAGGCGCTGGAATTGGCGTCGCGCAGGGTCAGCAACACCTGCTCCTCACGCAGGGCACTCAACGCATCCAGCAGGTACGTGACGTTGAAGCCGATCGACAGGCCATCGACCGTGGTCTGGGCCTCGATTTCCTCGACCGCTTCTTCCTGCTCCGGGTTGTGGGCCACGATCCGCACCTGGCCCGGGCTGATCTCGACCTTCACCCCGCGGTATTTTTCGTTCGACAGGATCGCGGCGCGCTGCAAGGCCGCCTTCAGCACCTCGCGATCCATGCGCACTTCCTTGTCCGCGCCGATCGGAATCACGGCCTCGTAGTCCGGGAAGCGCCCGTCGATCAGCTTGGAGGTGAAGGTCACGTCCTCGCGCCGCATTCGGACGTGATTGCGGCCGACTTCCAGTTCGATCATGCGGTCGCCACCTTCAAGCAGGCGCTGAAGCTCCAGCACGCCCTTGCGAGGCAGGATGATCTGCTTTCGCGTCTTGGCGCCGTCGGGCAATTCGGCTTCGCACAGCGCCAACCGATGGCCGTCGGTCGCCACGCAGCGCAAGGCGTTCTCGCGCAGATCGAAAAGCAAACCGTTGAGATAAAAGCGGACGTCCTGCTGCGCCATCGCGAAAGAGGTGCGTTCGATCAACTCCTTCAAAGCGGCTTCCGGCACCTGAATGCGTTCGACCAGCTCGAGATCGTCGACCGACGGGAACTCTTTCGCCGGCAAGGTGGCCAGGGTGAAGCGGCTCCGCCCGGCTTGCACCGTCACCCGGTCGCCGTTGAGGGCGAAGCTGAGCTTGCTGCCATCCGGCAAGGCGCGAACGATCTCAAACAGTTTGCGCGCCGGAATTGTGGTCTCGCCTGACTCGGCCTGTTCGACCTCAGCTCGCGCGATCATCTCGACTTCAAGATCAGTACCTGTCATCGAGAGTTTGCTGCCCTCTACCGAGACCAGCAGATTCGCCAGCACTGGCAGGGTCTGCCGTCGCTCAACGACATTGACGACCTGCTGCAAGGGCTTGAGCAGAACTTCGCGCTGGAGGCTGAAACGCATGCCGAGATCCCCTAAAGCCTGTTTATTGATTGAAAGATGGTGGTTGTAGTAGATAACGAATTATCTGCGGATAACTACGCTATCTTTTTGATGTAAAAAGCTTTTATCTCGTGACAACCCTGTGGCCGACAGCTAGCGCGGGGTGTGGAGGAACTGTGGATAACTTTAACCGTTTGCGGCCGCCCACAGCTTGTCCACAGCTTGCTCAGCGCCACGTTACTCGGTGAGTTTACGTACCAGCTTGTCCCAGTCCTCGCGCAGCTTGCCGTCGGTCTCGACCAGCTCGCGTACCACGCGGCAGGCGTGCAGCACCGTGGTGTGGTCGCGACCTCCGAACGCGTCCCCGATTTCCGGCAGGCTGTGCTCGGTCAGCTCCTTCGCCAGCCCCATCGCCATCTGACGCGGTCGCACCATCGAACGGGTGCGGCTCTTGCCGTTGAGATCGACCAAACGCAGGCCGTAGTAGTCTGCCACGGTCTTCTGGATATTGGCCATGGAAATGGCTTGCTGCTGCGCCCGCAGCAGATCGCGCAGGGTTTCCTGCGCGAATTCCAGGGTGATCGCGCGACCGGTGAAATTTGCGCGCGCCGCCAAGGTGTTGAGCGCGCCTTCGAGATCGCGCACGTTGGAGCGCATGCGGCGCGCAATCAGGTAGGCGACTTCATCCGGTAGCGCGATCGCGCGCGCCTGGGCCTTGTTGAGCAGGATCGCGGCCCGGGTCTCGAAATCCGGCGGCTCGATCGCCACCGACAATCCCCACCCCAAACGTGATTTCAGCCGTGGTTCCAGGTTCTCGACTTCTTTCGGATAACGGTCGCAGGTCAGGATGATCTGCTGTTTGCCGTCGAACAGCGCATTGAAGGTGTGGAAGAATTCCTCTTGCGTGCGGTCCTTGCCAGCGAAGAACTGGATGTCGTCAATCAGTAGCGCATCAATGCGTTGGAATTGTTGCTTGAACTGATCCATCCCCTTTTCCTGCAGCGCCTTGATCATGGCGCGGATGAACTGTTCAGAGCGCAAATACAGCACCTTCATGCCCGGATTCGCGCTGCGCATGAGGTTGCCGGCGGCGTGCATCAGATGGGTTTTGCCCAGCCCGGTGCCGCCATACAGCAGCAACGGGTTGTAGGCGCGACCGGGATTTTGTGCCACCTGCAACACCGCAGATTTTCCGAGCTGGTTCGACTTGCCTTCGACGAACGTGTCGAAGTTGTAGTTCGGATCGAGATTGCTGACGTGGTCGTCGGGCGCCACGCGATTTGCGGAGGCTCGGACCACGGTGGGCGGCTTGGGCGTCTTGACCCGTGCCAACGTTCCGACCTCCAACCGCACCGGCAAGCTGTCCTGGCCACTGTAATGACGCAGCAATTCGACGATGCGGCCCAGGTGATGCTCGCGCACCGTATCCACGACGAAGGCGTTTGGCGCGAACAAGGCCAAGCCCTCGCCTTGCGGCGTGGCTTGCAGCGGTTTGATCCAGGTGTGGAAATCTTCCGCCGACAGTTCGGCTTCCAGGCGTTCCAGGCAGAGCGGCCAGGCGGCGTGCATCGGATAGGGTCGTCAGGGAGGAGTTGCGTTGCGGCAACGGCGCTCGAGGGCAAGCGAGCGTGGCAGTCTACGCGCGTGCCCCGGCGCTGCCAACCGACGCTGCGTTGACAGAAGTTCGTGGAGACCAGTAGACTTCGCAGTCTTTCTCCGCAGAACTTCAGGCGCCGCCATGAGCACCAAGCGCACATTCCAGCCCAGTCTCCTCAAGCGCGCCCGCACGCACGGTTTCCGCGCCCGCATGGCGACTGCGGACGGTCGCAAGATCATCAACGCGCGCCGTGCCAAGGGCCGCAAGCGTCTGATTCCGTAAACCTTGTCCCGGCGACCGCTGTCGCCCTGAGCAACGGATACGCGGACGCGGAACGCAACGGCATGCCCGTCGAGCCGCAAGTTAATCCGCCGGTCGACGCCCGCTTCCGACGCACCGACCGGGTGCGACTGCCGCAAGACTTCCAGCGCTGCTTCACGCACGGATCGCGCGTGCATGGGCGCTGTTTTCGTTTGCACGTGTTCTTTGCCGATGCGCCACGACTCGGGCTCGCGGTGTCGCGCAAAGTCGATACCAAGGCCGTGGTGCGCAACCGGATCAAGCGCACCGCGCGCGAATCGTTCCGCGTGCATCGGCTCCAATTGCCCTCCGCCGATTGCGTGCTGGTCGCCAAACGCGAAGCCGCGAGTGCGACTCCTGCCGACCTGCGCGCCGACCTGGTCGAACTTTGGCGTCGCGCTGCCGCATTGAAGCCCACCGTCGCCGCGGGCACAATGCGCGACGCCTCGGTGTCGCCCGCGTCGCGTGGCCCAGGTGCTCCTTCGTCGCGCGACGCCTGACACATTTTCCTTCCCTGCGCGTCGAGTCCTCTACACGCGCCGCTGCCTGTCGTCCCCATGACCCAAACTCGCTCGTTCCTCCTGATTGCCTGGCTTGTCGTCGCCTTCTTCCTCTGGGATGCGTGGCAGAAGGACTACGTGGTCGCGCCAGCCACGCCGGCATCGACGTCGTCGCCGTTCGACCCGTCCGCAGTTCCGGGCTTGGACGGGTCGATCCCCGACGCCGCCGTTCCCGGTGCCGGTAGTGTGCCGAGCGCCGCCGCGGTGCCGGGTGTCAGCGCGGCACCGGACGTGCCGAGCGCCAGCGCCGGCGTTCCCGTAGCAGCAACGCTGTCGCTTGCCAACGATGTGTTACGCATCAGCCTCGAAGCGCGCGGCGGCAGCCTGCTCGCCGCCGAGCTACTCGCCTACGCGGAGAGCACGAAGGCCAACAGTGCGCCGGTGCAGTTGCTGAGTCAGGACCCGGCGCACCATTTCGTGGCGCAGACCGGATGGATCAGCAGCGTCAGCGGCGCCCCCAACCACGATGCCGCGTTCCGTGCCGAAGCCGGATCGCAGGTGCTGG
>JBKJTK010000511.1:0-2966 GCA_046590875.1 Chiayiivirga sp. | reverse complement strand
GCGGGGTTCAGTTCAGGCGCGGCACACTCTGCGGCCCGGGCGAGCAGCAACTCGCGCTCGTGGACATTGCGGGTGAGCGTGACAGCACTTTGAAATTGGCTGTTAGCTGTTCCTCGCTGGGGTTCACGCCGACCTCGGAATCGGGGCTTGCGTCCAACCTCACCATCACGCGAATGTCGTTTTTCCTTTGGCTGGGAATCCGAATCGGGCGCTTCCGGGCTCTTTTGCATACGACGGATGAGCGTAGGCGAAGTCACAACAAGTGAAGCCCGGAGTGTTCTACGGCTGGCGGGTGCGTGCGTGCAATAGCAATGACTGCGGTCCCTACACCACCAGGTTCGGAAATATCTAGCCGTTCAGAACGGCCGCGGGCTCGGACCCGAGTCCGCGGCCAATCTCCCGCCTCATTTCAGGTGCGCACATGCAAACCTTGCTCCGTTTTCTTTTTTTGGCCGCTGCGGGCATCGCAGCGAATCCATCCATCGCTGATCCGGTCGACATTCCCTGCTCGCAGTGCCCGGTTTTCCAGCGACCGCCAGTGCCGGAAAGCGGGTTCTGGCACAACCCGCTGCAGACCGGGAGCGGATTCAGCCTGGAATTGCAGCATCGAAAACTGGCGGGCGGGTACTTCGGCTTTACAGCGGACGGGCGCGCGGTCTGGTACACGTTCAGCGGGCAGATGGTGCGCGCCGGCAGCGCCGATGCGTATGCCTGGAGCGTGGACGCCGACGCCTACGAATCCCGAGGCGGCGCCTGCTTGGGCTGCGCCTATGTCGCGCCCGGTGCGGCGCAGGCCGTGGCCCATCTGCGGTTCGAGTTCTTGCAGCGCAGCCTGGCGCGCTTCCGTGTTGGGGAGGGGCCCTGGACCTTGATTCAACCCTTCACCTATGGCGTGGTGGCGAACTTGGAGTTCGCGCCGGAAGTGTCGTTTGCCGTTCCAGATCTGGAAGGCCCTTGGGTGCTGGTGTTCCAGAAGGACCTCGGCTACGGGGACGAATTCTCCCGCCGCGCTTACTTTGCGCTGGCGTATGGATTCGGAGGGCCACCTGTCGATGACCGGCTCGCTTACTACGGATTCTTCGAGCCTGTGGGGCCTCCGGAATTGCAATCTGTCGGAAACTTAAAATGCGATCGTGCGAGTGACGGCACTCCCATCTGCAAGTACATCTCAGGGAACGGTAATGGCTTGATTCAGCAGGCACCGGGCAAGGAGTTCATCCTCCCGCTTGGCAATCTCAGTGACTCGCGCTTCAAGGGCGAGGCCGCCGACGGCGAAACGGTGGAGGGCTTCCGCATCGACCACGATTGAGCCGCGTCTCAGAGCCCCGCTAAGAGCGGCGCGGTCCTGGCCGTCCACGGCATCCTGCCTTCGACGGCACTCGCACATCCATGTGCAGCGCGCGCAGAAGCAGGGCGCTCTTGATCTTGGCTCTCGGGTCCCGTGTGGAGCGGCGGCGGGCTGGTGGAATCGCCCGCAGGGGCGCGCCCATGGAGGGGCGCGAGTTTGTCGTCAGGACAGGGATGTGCTGTCGACAAACCCCGCCAGTCCGACGCGAACCGCCGCAGGCGGCGCGTAACCCGGGTCGCCTTTCTCTTGGTTACTTCTCTTTGGCGAAACACTGCGCCGCAGGAGCGGCGCCAACGCCGAAGGCGGCCCCGAAGGGGCGGAGGGCAGGATGCCCGGAGTAAAGAGAAGTGACTCGGCCGGCTGAGCCGGACGAAAAAAGCCAGGGATGGCGCTCGCGTCACCGCACGAATGCAGAAGCCAAGATCAAGATGGATTCCCGCCTTCGCGGGAATGACGAGCATGGAGCATAGTCGCTAGGTTCTCGCGTCCGCGGAATGACGAAGGGCGTCGTTACGTCACTGCATCCCCCGCAAACACCCGAAACCGTGCGGGCACCACGCCCAACCGCTCACCCGCTTGCGGAATGCGGATCCCCCCATCGTCATGCAGGTCAAGTTCGAACGCGCGCGACTGGCCTTCCAGCGCCAGATCGAGCGTGGCGCGACCGGCGAGACGCCGCACGCCGCGGACGTGTGCCGGCAGACCGTTGCCGGGATCGCCCATGCGAAGATCATGCGGACGCACGAACAGCCGTGCGCGACCCGCTTCCGCCGTGTGCGCGCTGCGGTCCAGCGCAATCGAGGCGCCCGCGCCGTCGGGACGAAATTGTCCGTCGCGCACTTCGCCCTGCAACAGGTTGGAACGGCCCAGGAACTCGAACACGAACGGCGTGCGCGGATCGGCGTAGACCTCATCAGGTGTGCCGATCTGCTCGATGCGGCCGTTGTTGAGAACGACCACGCGGTCGGCGAGTTCCAGTGCTTCTTCCTGGTCATGGGTCACGAACACCGTGGTGTACCCGGTGTCGTCGTGAATCTGGCGCAGCCAGCGCCGCAGTTCGACACGCACCTTGGCGTCGAGCGCGCCGAACGGTTCGTCCAGCAGCAGCACGGTGGGGTCGATCGCCATCGCGCGCGCCAGCGCGACGCGCTGGCGCTGCCCGCCGGAGAGCTGATCCGGCAGCCGATCGCGCAACTCCGCCAGTTGCACCCGTTCCAGCAGTTGCAGCGCACGGCGTTCGATCTCGTGCATTGCGGGCCGCTCGCGTCGTGGTTTGCAGCGCAGGCCGAAGGCCACGTTCTCCAGTACGTTCATGTGGCGGAACAAGGCGTAGTGCTGGAACACGAAGCCGACGCGGCGCGATTGCACACTGAGCCGCGAAGCGTCCTGGGTGCCGAACAGGATCTGGCCGCGGTCGGCGAATTCGAGTCCGGCGATCGTGCGCAACAGCGTGGTCTTGCCGGAGCCCGACGGCCCCAGCAACGCGATCAATTCGCCCGAGGCGATGTGCAGATCGACGCTGTGCAACGCGACGAAGGCGTCGTAGCGCTTTTCCAGTTTGCGGATGTCGATATTCATTACCTTCTCCCGTCGCCTCAATGCCGCCTGCGTGTGGACA
>JBKJTK010000362.1:0-8503 GCA_046590875.1 Chiayiivirga sp. | reverse complement strand
TGTCGACATTTTCTGGAAACCCAATGGCGATCATCAATTCGCGGCGACCATCAATCCCGATTTCGGGCAGGTCGAAAGCGACCAACTGGTGGTGAATTTTGATGCCATCGAGACGTTTTTCAGTGACAAGCGACCTTTCTTCACCGAAAACCAGAGTTACTTCCAAGTGCAGCCACCGGGCGGGCAAGTCTTTTACACCCGGCGTGTCGGTGGGCCGGCGGATGACGGCTCCGGTGCATCCAGCATCGACTACGCCGCAAAAGCCAACGGCAGTTTTGGCGAGTACGGTTACGGCGCCTTCGTTGCTTCCGAAGACGGTGCGGCGGGCCGCGACTTCTATCTCTTGCGCGGGACGCATAGCAACGATGCCTTAACCCTTGGCGTGACCCAGACGCTAGTGGAGCGGCCTTTTCTTGATCGGCAGGCCGCGGTCACTGCGATCGATGCGACCTGGAAGCCGACCAAGGAATGGACTGTCCGTCCTGGCCTGATCTATTCCGATATCGACCGCGCCGGCATCAACGTGCGCGATCTCGGTGGTGGCATCAACGCCGACTGGGACATGCCCGGGCCCTGGAGCCAGCAATACTCATTGGTCCATGCCGGCGATGCGCTGCAGCTAAACGATTTCGGTTTTCAGGGGCGCAACAACTTCAATAATTTGCGTTGGAGCAGCGGCTACCGGCAGGAGCAGTTGCCGGCGAACTCGCCCTGGTCGAGTCACGCCTGGTCGATCGACTTTACCGATCAATACGACGACCACGGTTTGCATCTGCGCCAGGATTTCGGCGTATCCCGCTACTCGGAAGACAAGGATGGCGGCAACATGTTCGCCACACTCAAGTATCGCCGTCCGGGGTGGGACGACCTGATCTCGCGCGGCCACGGTCCGTTGCGAAGGCAGGAAGGTCCGATCGTCGTGGTGGAGCGCAGCCGGCCGCGGCAGGGCGAAGGTCGTTGGAGCTGGTTCTGGAATTTTTCCCTGTTCCCGAATGCCTACCGCGGCTACAGCGTGTCGATGGGCGCGATGCCTACCCTGCACCTCAGCGATCGTGCGACTGTCGATCTGGGGCTCTTCCTGACCGATCAAAGCGATTGGTTGCTGTGGCAGAGCGGCACGACGTTCGGCAGCTTCGATGCCCGCACCGCCAACTTGAGTTCCAACTTCAACTGGTTCATCAGCGACACGCAGGAACTGCGCGTCAAGCTCGAAGCAATCGCCATCGACGCCGACGCCCTGACCGCGCGCACACTGCAGAGCGACGGCCGACTGGCGGCCAGCGACACCGCGATCGAGGATTTCAACATCCGCAACCTGGGCTTCCAGGTGCGATATCGCTATCAGTTGGGACCGCTATCCGATCTGTTCGTGGTCTACAGCCGCGGCGGTTTCCAACGCGATAGCGACGCCGAAGGTCTTGGTGTTCTGCTCGGCGATACGTTTTCCCTACGCGATTCCGACCAGTTCCTGATCAAGATCGCTTATCGCTTTACTCCTTGAGAGATTGCCCGACTGCCCTCAGGCCGGCAAGAGCGCTTTTGGACAGATCACGTGCTGCCGCAGCGACCAGAACCCGATGTCGCTGCGATGTCGATAGCCGATCTGTTCGTACAGGCGCACGGCGCGATGATTCTCATGACTCACATGCAGGAACGGCGTGCGCCCGCGTTGGAGCGTGTCGTTCGTCAGCATCGCGGTCAGGCGACGCGCATAACCGCGACCGTTGAAGTCCGGATGGGTGCAGATCGCGCTCATTTCCTGAAACCCATCTGTACCCATGCGCTCACCGATGATCGCGGCCAGTCGGCCCTCCTCGTAGATCCCGAAATAGCGGCCCAGGTCCATCGTGCGCGGACGGAAATAATGTGGATACACCAGCGCGGTGAGCGCGAGCACATCGGCGCGATGCGCGTCGGAAAGCTCGATGATCTCCGGCCCGTCGATCACCGCGATCGGCGCGGTGCAGATCATCTGCGCGAGCGGCGGGTACGCGTGGAGGCTCCATCCCTGCGGCACACCCGGCTCGTCGCCCAGCAAGTAGACCGTTTCCTCGACCGCGACGAGCGATGCGATCGCGTCGGCCGCAGCGGCACTGCCATCCGACACGCCCAGGAACGGCGAATATTCCGCAGGATAGCGCGCGGCATCACCCAGGCACCGCGCGAGCGGGCGATGCCGGCTCTGCAGCGAGGCCCAGATCGGATTGTCGAGCTCCGAAGAGTGCATTCGAGGATTCTGCCGAAGCGATGGGTTGCGGGGGAGGCAGCGATGGTGAAGGATAACGAGCGTACTTAGACACAACTGCTCGACTGAGTCCACGAGTCCGCCGCAATGAAGAAGATCGCCCTCATCGCACTGGCCATTGCTTCCATCGGGGCCGCGAACTGGTTCCTGCATCGCCCGATCAGCCGCGACCCCGGCGTACTGACGGATCGCGAGCCGCGGCAAACCGCCCCCGCCAGCACCATGCCGATTCAGCATGGCACCTACGAACTCACGCCTCTCGCCGGCTTCGAAATCCAGGCGCGCGTGCTGTCGCGCGAGGACTATTTCCTCGACGCCGGCAGCGACCTCTCACCCATCGACCTTGCCCTGGGCTGGGGTCGCCTGTCGGACACCGCGGTGATCGAGCAACTCAATATCCAACAGTCGGGGCGCTTCTATTCATACCACTGGCGCGACGCGCCGCCGATTCCTGCGAACGAGATCGCGCGCTCGAGCGCGAACATGCACCTGATCCCGGCCGATGCGGCCGTGGCCAGCGAACTGGAAAAGGTGCGCGAAGGCGAGATCGTGGAGCTTCGCGGACACCTGGTCGCGGCGCGTCGTCCCGACGGCTGGCAATGGAACAGCTCACTGACCCGAGACGATACCGGCGCGGGTGCGTGCGAACTCGTGTTCGTCGAATCGGTTCAGCGCCGGTAGGTTCCGTCCGCAGGAATGAAACATGGCGGAGACGTGCGCGCCAGCGCGCAAGCTGCCCGTCAGGTCTCATTGCTGTTCACATAAGCCGTTCGTGGTGAGGTATCGAACCACAACAGCCCGAAACTTCAAGGCTGCGCCCTTCGATACCTCAGGGCGAACGGAATTCGGAGGCCGTATCCGAACAGTATTCAGGTTCCCAATCGACCGAACATGCGGCGGATACCGCGACGTGGGGGCGCGATATTCGCTAAAGCTGAGCGGCATCAAGCCATCGGCAACTTCAACCCTTGCTCCTTCGCACACGCCTGCGCAATCTCATACCCCGCATCCGCATGCCGCATCACGCCGGTGCCGGGATCGTTCCACAGCACGCGTGCGAGGCGTTTGTCGGCGGCCTCGCTGCCGTCGCACACGATCACCACGCCGCTGTGCTGCGAGTAGCCCATCCCGACACCACCGCCGTGGTGCAACGATACCCAGGTCGCACCACTGGCGACGTTGAGCATCGCATTCAGCAGCGGCCAGTCGGAGACGGCGTCGCTGCCGTCCTGCATCGCTTCGGTTTCGCGGTTCGGTGAGGCGACGCTGCCGGAGTCCAGATGATCGCGACCAATCACGATCGGCGCTTTCACTTCGCCCTTGCGCACCATCTCGTTGAACGCAAGCGCGAGGCGATGACGCAGACCCAATCCCACCCAACAGATTCGCGCGGGCAGGCCCTGGAAGCTGATGCGCTCGCGCGCCATGTCGAGCCAACGATGCAGGTGCGCGTCGTCGGGAATCAGCTCCTTCACCTTGGCGTCGGTCTTGTAGATGTCTTCCGGATCGCCGCTGAGCGCGACCCAACGGAACGGGCCGACGCCGCGGCAGAACAGCGGACGCACGTAGGCGGGCACGAAGCCGGGGAAGTCGAACGCGTTCGCGCAGCCTTCGTCCTTCGCCATCTGGCGGATGTTGTTGCCATAGTCAAAGGTCGGGATTCCGAGTTTCTGGAATGCGAGCATGGCCTCGACGTGCACGCGCATGGACTTCTTCGCGGTGTCGCGCACTTTTTCCGGGTTTGTTTTCTGCTCAGCGAGCCATTGCTCCACGCTCCAGCCGATCGGCAGATAGCCGTGCACCGGGTCGTGCGCGCTGGTCTGGTCGGTGACGGCGTCAGGACGCACCCCGCGCTTCACCAGTTCTGGCAGGATTTCGGCCGCGTTGCCGAGCAGCGCGATCGATTTCGCTTCGCCGGCTTTCGTGTATTTCGCGATCCGATCGAGCGCGTCATCCAGGTCAGTGGCCTGTTCGTCGACGTAGCGCGTGCGCAGACGCATGTCGATGCTCTTCTGCTGACATTCGATATTGAGCGAGCAGGCACCGGCAAGCGTGGCGGCGAGCGGCTGCGCGCCGCCCATACCGCCGAGGCCGGCGGTGAGAATCCATCGTCCCTTGAGATTGCCGCCGTAGTGCTGGCGGCCCATTTCCACGAACGTCTCGAAGGTGCCTTGCACGATGCCCTGCGAGCCGATGTATATCCACGAGCCCGCGGTCATTTGACCGTACATCATCAGGCCCTTCTTATCGAGCTCGTTGAAGTGTTCCCACGTGGCCCAGTGCGGCACCAGGTTCGAATTCGCGAGCAGCACTCGCGGCGCATCGGCGTGCGTCGGAAAAATGCCGACCGGTTTGCCGGATTGGATCAGCAGGGTTTCGTTGTCTTCCAGTTCGCGCAGGGATTTCAGGATCGCATCGAAACAATCCCAGTCGCGGGCGGCGCGGCCGATGCCGCCGTAAACCACGAGTTCGGCGGGGTTCTCCGCCACTTCGGGATCCAGATTGTTCTGGAGCATGCGGTAGGCGGCTTCTGTCAGCCACGATTTGCAGGAAAGCTGCGTTCCGCGCGGGGCGCGAATTACGCGGGAAGGATCGTTGCGGCTGGGCAGGGACATCGCGGTTTCCGGAGCGCTGGGAACGAGGCCGCGATTATAGGTGGGTGTGGGATTTCGTTCCGGCGCATTTCAGGCTCGCCGCAGCGTCGAAACGCCGCCGCACGGCGCGGTTCGTGGCCCAATGAATCCGTGGCGGCGCTATCCGAGGTACTTTCAGGCCCAACTCCCTGATTCGATCGCTCGCGGCGCTGTGCTAGTACGGCGCCCGACTCGCGCAGGGCCCCCCGGAGCTCGACGAATTCGCGCGTACGGCACTGGATATCGAAGGGCCGCGCTGCAGTCGGGCGAAGTAGCGGTACTCGCTCACGTCGCGCCCAATTCCGAAACCATGTTCAATTCACATCACGGTTGCCTCGTCGCACGTTGCTGGACACCCGCCTGGTGCAGCACGACGGCCTGTACCTTCCCGTCCTCGCTGCGCTCGAACGCCAGTTCCGCATCGACGATCTTGTAAAAAAAGCGGTCGGCGGTGCGCGCGAACACCGGAAAGAACGGTTGCCCGGTGAGCTGGGCTTCCAGCGTTTTTCCCGCCAGACGCAGCGTGAGCGTCGCGCCGGGCGCGAACGCATATTCACCGACATAGTCGCGCATGGCCGCCGGATCGATCGCGATCTCGTTGCGTGTCGCAACGGTCGCAACGTCGGCCACCCGCTGCGCACGCTGCAGGACGCCGTTCTGCGCCAGTTCCAGCGCGATGGCCTTGCCGTCCTTGCGCAGGATGTGCAGGCTCGCATCGACGTCACCGAACGCATACCAGTCGTCGCCGACCGCCTGCAAGGCGGACGCGGGCTGTCCTGTCGCCTGCGCCTGCAGCACTCCATCGCGCTCGAACACCCCGATGCCGAACTGCGGGGTGAGCGCGTACTGGCCGAACACGCCGGCCTCGCTCTTCGCCGACGACGGCGCCGGCGGAGTCACGCCGAGAGACAAGAGCCCGATGTTGGTCGGATCGGCATCGCCGCTGACCAGGATCGCGATGCCCTGCTTGGTGTCCTGGCGAAAACCGACGAAGCTGTGGAAGCCTGACGTGCCACCGTTGTGCCAATAGACTGGCACCTTGCCAGCGCGGGCCACGTGCCAGACCGGCGTAACCTCGAAGTTGCCCGCGGGTGCGACGATCTCGAGATCCTTCGCGAGGTCATGCACCAGCGTGTGCTCGTGCGTGCCCAGGTAGGCCTGAGTCAAGCGCGCGAGGTCGCCGACGCTCGCCCACAACGCGCCGGCGCCGGCGAGCGCGTCAAACGTCCACGCCGTGACGCGCTTGCCATCGCTACTCGCCTGCATCGCATTCTTGACGGGTTCGAACGCGGCGTGACGCAGTCCCAGTGGCGCCAGCACGCGCTGACCCAGCGCCGCGCGATAACCTTCCCCCTGCACCTCACCGAGCACGTGACCGAGCAGTCCTGCGCCGAAATTTGAATAAGTGTAGAAACTGCCGAGCGGCTGCTTGTCGCGCGAGATTTCGACCGCTTCATGCAGCTTGACCACATCGAACGACGCGTAGGGATCGACGGTGTTGCTCAGGTCCAGGTTCGCCGGCAGACGCGGCAAGCCGCTGCGATGCGTCGCCAACGCCAGCAGCGTGATGCGCGCGACGTCCGGGTTGCGTGGCTCGACCTTGTCCGGGAGCCGCTCGCCGAGCGTCGTGTCGTAACGCACCTCGGCGCTCGCGACCAATTCGGCTAGCAGCAAGTTCGTGAACACCTTGGTAATCGAGCCGATCTGGAACTGGACATCCGCCCACGGCGTAGCGTCATCGCCGTCGCTGCGATGGCCGACGCCGTGCGTTGCGATGCGCTTGCCGTCGATGTACGCGACCGCGGCCGCGGCGACGGCGCCGGACGCGTGCTGTTCCTTGAACCAGTCATCGACCGGACGCGATGCGGGCTCGGCGAGTACCTGAGCGGCCCACAGGGTGGCAAGCACCGAACACACGATACGCAGGCTCATCGTTGATTCTCCTCGGTCAGGCGGGAAATCTGCTGCGCGATCCGCTGTGCGTGATCGCGGAACTGGGAACGCGCGGCGTAGTGGTTGGCTCGCGCGAGAACCGCGCAAAACGCGAGCACGATCGCGGCATAGATCCAGGTGCCCGTCGTCGGTCCGCGCGCCGCAAAGTTCAACCCGATCACACCGAACGCGCACGGGGCGAGGTACCACACCCAGATCCGTTCCAATTGCTGCGCCTGCGCCACCATCGCCGCGTGTTCCTCGCGCAGAAACGCAAGCAAAGGACGATCCCAGTGCGGCTTCGGCAGGCGGCGACGCGTGCGCCACAAATGCAGCGGCACGTAGCACGCCCAAAGCCCAAGAAATGCCGCGAAGAATGCGGGCAGCCAGTCGCCGCGCACCCCGGCGCGCCAAGTCGCGACCGCAAACACCGGCGCGATCAGCAGACCGACAATCGATTCGAGCCAATCACGACGCCGTAGCTTCGCGCGCAGATCGCCGTCGCGCTGTTGAACCGCAGCCAGCACGTCGGCCTCGGACAGCGCGCACTCGTCGTGCTGCCAAGTCTGGCGTAGACGATTCCAGTCCATCATGCGCTCTCCACGAATTGGTTCTCGAACGCTTGGCGCAGCCGCGTCATGCGGATCGCGACCGCGTTCGGACTCAAGCCGAGCACGTCGGCGATCTGTTCGCGTTCGAGGCCTTCCAGGTCCAGCAGCAGCACGGCGCGCTGTACCGCGTCGAGCGTGGCAATGAAGCGCTCCAGCACTTCGAGCTCGTCCATTGGACTGCCGCTGTCGCCGAGTTCGGCGACACTGTCCAACGGCAGATGCGCGCGCTGCGGGCGACGCTGGTGGCTGAGCGCGGTGTTCAGGGCGACCCGGTAGACCCACGTCGACAATTGTGCGCGCCCATCGAAGTTACCGAAGCTGCGCCAGAGCTGCAGATGCATTTCCTGCAACAGGTCCTGCCAGTCGTCGGCAGCGGCGTAGTGCCGGGCCAACCGCCGCAGAGCGGCGTGGTTGTCGCGCAGCATCGCAGCGAAAGCACCGTGGGTGTCGGGCGAGGTCATCGGCTCGGTGAGTGGGCGGTTCATGAAGATTAGTCGCGTCGAGCCGCGGATTCTTTCGCGCCGACGACGCTGCCTCGGAAACCCGCATCGCCGTCTCCCCGGAAGGGCGCGCGGGGACCTCGGCATAGATGTCCGAAAACGGCGAGTTTCGCCATGCCCCCGGTGCTAGCCTGCGCACCATGTCGAACACTTCGTCCCCTGACCTGCCCGATCCGCGCATCTGCGAACAGGCGCGCCTGAGCCGCGATGCGCGCTTCGATGGTTTGTTCTTTACCGCAGTAACCAGCACGCGCATCTATTGTCGACCGGTGTGCCCGGCACCAACGCCTCGCAAGGAGAACGTTCGCTATTTCGCGAACCCGGCCGCCGCCGAAGGCGCCGGTTTTCGGCCCTGTCTGCGTTGTCGTCCGGAACTCGCGCCCGGCAGCGATCTGCTGCGACGCGGCGACCTGCTCGTCACGCGCGCCTTGCAGTTGATCGACGCCGGCGAGCTGGCGGAGAGTACGCTCGCCGCACTCGCGCAACGCCTCGCCTTGAGCGACCGCCAGTTGCGACGCTTGTTTGTCGAACGCCTGGGTGCCGCGCCGCTGTCAGTGCATACGACGCGGCGTCTGTTATTCG
>JBKJTK010000051.1:0-12312 GCA_046590875.1 Chiayiivirga sp. | reverse complement strand
GCGCTGACCGAATTTCTGCCGATTTCAAGCTCGGGCCATCTGGTGCTGGCGAGCTATTTCCTGGGTTGGGAATACCAGGGCATCGCGTTCGACCTCGCCTTGCACTTCGGCACCTTGCTGGCGGTGCTGGGTTATTTCCGCAAGGATTTGACCGACATCGTGTGCGCGGTATTGCGCTGGCGCCCCGGCCTGCCGATGAACCCGTTGCAGCGGCTCGGGCTGGGGCTCGCCATCAGCACCATCCCCGCCGTGATCGTGGGTGCATCCATGGGTGACGCGGGCGCATTGCTGTTGCGGCACCCGCTTTTGATCGCAGTGAATCTAATCGTTTTCGGCCTGCTGCTCGGTGTTGCCGATCGCAAGAGTTCCCACGACCGCGCCGCGCAGGAGGCCGCCGATGCCGACTTCGTCGCGGATGCGAATGCCGTGTTCGCGCGCATGAGCGTGAAGCAGGCCTTGTGGATCGGAGGCGCGCAGGCGCTCGCTCTGGTGCCGGGCACCTCGCGTTCCGGCATCACGCTCACGGCCGGCTTGTTTCTCGGTCTCACCCGCGCCGCGGCCGCGCGCTACTCGTTCCTGATGTCGGTGCCGGTGATGATCCTCGCCATCGTGCATTCGCTCTGGGAAATGCGCGACGCGACCACGCCGATCGCGTGGGGGGATTTCGCGCTCGGGGCGCTGGTGTCCGGCGTCGCTGGGCTGGGTGTGATCCATCTGTTTCTCGGCGTCATCCGCCGCGTCGGGGTGCAACCGTTCGTGATCTACCGCGTGCTGCTCGGCGTGTTCATCGTGGCCTGGTACTACGCTGCGCGGGACTGACGCCGCCATCCGTGCAGCACGCGCGGTACACATCGGCTTGTTTGGCATCCTGCACGCCGCGCGTGAGCGCAAGTCGCTGATTTTCAGTGCGGCATCGGTGGCACGGAGCCTGCAGTTAACCTGTGTCGGAGTCGCCCTGCGCGGCCCGTCCCCGCGCGCGGGGCGATTCCGTCCCTTGGGGCGACACCCCCAACAGCTCGAACCATCCAGCCGGTTCGGTTCAGTCAGTACCTTTCAGTAAGTACCTCTCAGGAGCCGCCCCATGAGCGAGACCACCACCAGCCTGAACGAGCTGATCGAAGTATTGAACGACGGCGTGAAGTTCTATTCCGATGCCGCCGTGACGACGACCAACGGCAGCTACAAGGATCTTTTCGAGCGCATGGCGAGCACCAAACGCGCGATCGTCGCGGACCTCAAAGCCGAAGTCGCCTATCACGGTGAGAAACCGTCCGATGACGGTACCCTTGTCGGCGCGTTGCGCCAGACCTATACCGACCTGACCGCCCGACTCAGCGACAACCCTGATGCAAAATACGTCGAGCAGCTGGAGCAATCCGAGGACCGCATCCTGCATGCGTTCCAGGATGCGCTGACGCTTTCCGACAAGGCCGAAGTACGCCAGATCGCGCAGAACTACCTGCCCGACATCAAGCGCATGCACAACGAGATGCGCGACTTGAAGCAGGATCTGCAGAGCGGGACTTGATGATGAAGGCTCCTCAGATGCGTCGCAGGGGGGAGCATTCGGTCATTGGAACGGACGCGGCGGCGGGTCTATTTCAGTAAGGCCTGCCGACAAACAGATACAACGAATCCTCCCCGGCTTCGGTCCGGCCGTAGCCAAAATACAGCGCGCCCAGCGGTGATTCGGCGGCGGCGAACACGCTGCCGCCCCAGAGCAGCGAGTCGAGGCTGATCTCGCGTTCGTCTCCCCAGGTATTGCCGCTTTCCAGCGAGCCGCCGAGAAAGACCCGATAGCGATCGAACACGGTGGTCAGCGGGTGGTAGTAGATGGCCTGCGCCAGCGCCAGGTGGCGGCCGACGCGCGCGTCCTCGGGATAGCCGGAGAGATCGAGGAAGCCGCCGAGAAAACCGAATTCGTCACCGGGTAGTTCATCGCCCCCGGCGTACTGCAGGCGCGTCTGGAACAGCAGGCGATCGTCCTCACCCACAGGGATCGCCTGCAGGCCCCGCAATTCCAACACGGTGCTCTCGTAGACGCCGCCAAAGGCGCGCAGATGATGGCGCAGTGAGCCCTGCACGTACTGACCGTGGCGAGGGAATTGCGCGTCGTCCTGGGTGTCGCGCTGGAAATCCAGGCGCAGCCCGGCGCTGGCCTGCTGCTGCGGAGCGAACTCGCTCGCCGCGGTGCGGCCATCGTAGCGGCTGGTGCGGCGAAAGGCGCCAAGGCTGAGCGAGCCCCAGTCGTCGATCCAGCGACCCGCATCGAGTCCGATCTCCAGCGACTGCCGACGCAGCTCCAACGCGCGCTCCTCGTCGAGGAACAGCGGCTGGTTGCGCGCGCTGTAGGCGGCGTGCGGCAACAGCCACCAGCGACGCTGCGCGTCGAGCGGCTGCAGCCATTCGTAGCCCAGCCGCGTGGTCTTGCCGATTTGCGCTTCGGCGATCCATTCCGCGCCGCTGTAGTTGACCTCGGTGGCGCGCAGGCGGGTGCCCAGATCGAAGTTACTGCTGCCGTCGAAATCATCCTCCAGGCGGATACCGAATCGCAGCGTGCCGCTGCCCCACTCCTTCTCGCGCAGGGATACCCGCAGCGTATCGCCGCCGTCCGTGCCCGCCGCGTCGCGTTCGATGCGGTAATCGACCACATCGAATTCGCCGCGCGCATAAAGCCGCGCGATATCACGCTCCAGCCCGTCGCGGTCGAAGCGATCGTCCGGATGCTCGTGCAGATAGGCGCGCAGCACCGCGGCGCGCGTCGGCGGCGCGATGCGGTCGACCACGATCCGTGCCGGCGATTCCAGCGTGCGGATCGCGCGGCGGCGGCTTTCGCGCCATTGCGCGTAGGCCGCAGGCTCGATGGCAAACGCGGCGAGCTTGTCGCGCACCGCCTCGGCCGCGCGTTCGGCGGGCGCGATCGCATCCTTCGCCGCGAGCACGAAATCGACCGAGCCGATCGCCCCCAGATCGGGCGCGATCAGCAGATCGCCCGGTTGTAGGGCCGCGATCTCGGCTTCGGTCTGGCGCCGCATCATCGAGGTCACCATCTGGTCGGTGACCGCGAGCGGCGAGGTGAGATATTCACGCGATTGCAGCGGCGCGCTGATATCGACAGCGATGACGCGGGTCGCGCCCATATCGCGCGCCACGCCCACCGGCAGATTGCTGACCGCGCCACCGTCGATCAGCAACCGATCGTTGCGTTCCACCGGCGGCAGGAAACCCGGCACCGCCATGCTCGCCCGCACCGCTGTCGCCAGGTCGCCATCGGCGAGCACCTGCATGATGCCGGTCTCTAGATCCGTGGCCACGGCGCGAAAGGGCGTCGCGAGTTGGTCGAAGTTCTCGATGCCTGCCGCTGGCAGCAATAGGCCACGCAACACCAGCCCGAAACGCTGGCCCTGCACCAGCGCACGCGGAATGCCGAACTTGCCGTCGCGATAACCGATCGCGGCGCCGACGAGAAAGGTGCGGTCCTGCTGTCGTGCGCGCAACGGCCGATCGGTGCGATCGGGTTCGTCCTTCAACACCACGGGCCAGTCGATCGATAGCATCGCCTGCTCGATCTCGGCGGCATCCAGCCCGCTCGCATACAGGCTGCCGATCACCGCGCCCATGCTGGTGCCGACGATGCAATCGATCGCCACGCGCTCGCGTTCCAGCACCTTCAGCACGCCGACATGCGCCATGCCGCGCGCGCCGCCGCCGGAGAGCACGAGGCAGGTTTTGGCCTGCGCCATCGACGGGAGCGCAAGCAGAAGGGCGAAAAGACCAAGACGCGCGAACATAGCTGCGCATGCTACCAAGGAGGCATGCGCTATAGCGCGACTCAACTTCAACGCGAAGATCGACGCGCCCCGCACCGCGCGTCGGCGCAAGCGGCTTCGCACCCATCGCGGTGCACAGCTAGCGTAACGCCGCACGTCTCCTGCACCGATAGTGATACAGCCACGACCAGCAATCGCACCTCAGCGATCCGGCGGCTTCGACGGTGACGCGATTCCATGGCAGCCCCCCAGCACCTGAATGCGAGTGTATGCGCAGCCTCGGCATCCTGATTACGGTCCCCGTCTTCCCAAGTCGCTGGACCGATCGGTGCACGACAGAATCAAGACGAGTCAGCAGCCATTCTGCCGGAAGTGGTCAGTCACGTTGGCGGCAGGCGGTCGGGTCGTTGGCGATCTGCAAAGGCGCCTCAAGCGCGCGGCCGTCCGAGCGGTCGCGCGCGCGTCTCGGATGCGGCAGTGGATCAATCGCGTCGCCGTATCGCCTGGGAGAACGCGGGGTCGTCGGCATGCTTCGCTGCGCGTCCGTTGATGCGATGCGCGGCGCGGTAGTGCTCACGTGGCAGGTCGGTTTCGATCAGGCCGAGGTCGTAGGCCAGATCGTCCGAGTGCCCCGGCAACAGTGTCTTGTAGCTCCACGGAATGCGATCGGGCGCGATCGCCCCGTCGGATGCTGCTGCACGCGGCCCGCCTGCACGGCGTCGCATCACGTCAGCTGAGCTTCGCGCACGCGCTGCAACTGTGCATGGCCTGCCGCTACCACTTGGCTCACGCCGATTCGGAAGCGATACGGGAAGTGCTGCGCCTCATCGCCCAACGGCGCGTCGAGCAACGCTCCGGTCGCATCGAGCCACGCGCCATCAAACGAAGACCAAAACCCTTCGAGCTACTGAAGAAACCCAAGCACCAAGCGCGCGAAGACGAGCGACGTCACGGGCATGCGTAATCCTTAAGTCAGTGCCATTCTACTCCGACCCCAACTTACGTTTTCTCTCCGGACCCGAGGCGTGTCCACATTTTCCGCCGTTTCCCGTTTTCGTGTTACTTGGCATCCAGTTCAAGGTCGGTCATGAAGCAGCCTGCATCGCGGCACACAGATTCCGAGAAGCACGGCCTCGGCCTCACTCGACGCCAGTGGCTGATTGGATCGGCGACGCTGCTGTGCAGTTTGCCCTGGGTGCGCGCCGTCGGGCAGCCGGGCAGCGGCAGCGGCGCCCGCTTGCGCCTGAGTTGCGCGCAGAGTCGCGTACTGGCGCCGTTCGCTTGCGCCCAGACATTTGCCCCCGGTGAAATTCCCGCGGGCACGACCGTCGGCTGCGAACTGGCGCAGTTCCAGGCGATCATCAAGAACCGCTGGCCGGATGGCAGCGCAAAGATCGCACTGCTGGCGGGGCGCGCCGATCTCAGCGCCAACGTCGAGCGCTTGCTCACCCTGACGGCAACGGCGCCCACGGCGGGCGCTGCGCCGACCGAGACCGACCTGATCGCGTCGGGAGTGCAGGCGCGGATCGACTTCGCGCCGCTGGGCCAGGTCGAACTGGGCGATCTGATCGGCGTCGCCAGCGTTTACGACGCAGCGCTTCGCCGCTGGGGCGCGGGCCGCATTCGTACCTGGTACGCCGGGCCGGAGTCGGCCTCGTGGCTGTACAGCGCGCCGATCGGATCCGACCCGCATCTCGTGGCCTGGTTCGAGGTGCGCCTGTGGCTTGGCGGCCAGGTCGAGATCCTGGCCTGGATCGAGAATGGCTTTCTCAAGGTCGCCGACCCGATCGGCAAGTCCGGCACGGCGCGCCTGATCGTGGGCGGCGCGACGCGCTTCGAGAGCGCCTTGACGCTTCCTCACCATGCGCGCGCCGTGATGGCAGAGGAAAGCATCACGCACTGGTTGGACAACCAGGCCCCAGTGCGGATCAGGGCCGATGTCGAACACCTTCAAGCAACCGGCTTGGTGCCGGCCTATCGCGGACGGACGCCGGCGAACAGTGCGTTGCTCACGGAACTCGGCGCGGTGCAGTACGCGCCGCTGGCCCAGTGCGGATTCCCCGCGGCCATGGGTAGCGCCGGTTATCACCCGTCCATCGGCCTGTTGCCGATGTGGGACGCCGCCGCGCTGAGCAGCAATGCCGACTTGCGCGCGCTGAACGCGGTGTTTGCCAACGCCTGTGCCGCGGGTCGCTTCAGCCTGCACTACCGCGACGAGACCACGCATCAGCCGCTGCGTTTTTCCCAACACCCCACGCTGGTGATCAACTCCAACAACGCCGGCATTGGTAGTGCCGGCAGCAGCGGCGCCAATACCTACACGCCGAGCAATCTCAGCCCGGCGCTGGCCAATTGGGCCACCTCGCACCACCCTTCTGTCGGCTATCTGGCCTATCTGCTCAGCGGTCGCTACTACTTCCTGGAACAGGCTCAGTTCTCCGCCGCCATCGGTTACCTGAAGAACTCCGACGTGACGCGCGAGCAGAGCGGCGGTGTATTGCTCACCAACGCGGGGGCCAACACGACGCGCGGTGCCGCCTGGTCGTTGCGCACGCTCGCGCAAGCCGCCTGTGCCACGCCCGACGAGGAGCCGCTGCGCACCGAGTTCATGGCGAGCCTCGACGCCAACGTCCGCTACTACCATCAACGCGGCGTCGCCGTGCCGCAACACCCTGAAGGCGTGTGCCCGCCTTACGGCGACTACACCAGCGGTGACAACGTCTATCAGCACGCCGCCTGGATGGAGGATTTCCTGACCGCGGCTTTCGGTTATCTGCTCGCAATGCGGCTTCCGCTGCCTGGCAATGGCGTCCAGCTGCTGGTGGAGTTGTTCCACTGGAAAGCGCGCAGCATAGTCGGCCGGCTCGGACCGCAAGGCGTCGTCAGCGCCTACAACTATCGCGATGCGGCCCAGTACAACCTCGCGGTGGCGCCGTTCGATGCACCGAGCTGGAGCGGACCCTGGTACGCGAACTGGGGCGAGGCCTATGAGGACACGCTCGGCACGCCCAATGCTCCCGACGTCGGCACCGCATTGCGTGGCGGGCATTTTCCCGAACCTACCAGCTACTGGGGCAACCTGCAGCCCGCGATCGCCTACGCGGTGACGCATGGCGTATCGGGAGCGGCGCAGGCCCATGCACGCATGACCTCGGCCTCCAACTGGCCTGAGTTCCTCGCCAATGAACACGAGGCGCCGCTATGGAGCGTACGACCGATGCTACTGGCGACGGGCGACTCATTGTTCGCCGATGGCTTCGAGCCGGCTTTCGCATGACCCCGTCGCGCCCGGTCGGTGCCAACGGTAGGCGTCGCAGCGCCATCGCCGCGTTGTTGGCGCTCGCCATCGCAGACCCCGCCGGCGCGCAACCCATTCCGGCCGCGGTCGCGGCCAACCCCAACTATCAAGCCGACGTTGCAGCCGTGGACGGCCTGCTGCCCGGCCATTGGTATGAAGTGCCGAACTCCCGGCTCGACGTGCTCGACCCCTGTCCGGCGCGCAACTGCGTCTACACCGCGGTCGGCGGCTTGCACGCCAGCATGGCCTCCTGGAGCGGCGCTGCCTACGACGCGGTGAACGACAAGCTGCTCGTCCACGGTGGCGGCCACAACGACTATGCCGGCAACGAGGTCTACGCCTTCGACCTCGCGCTCATGCGTTGGGAGCGCTTGCGCAATCCGAGCACCAACATCGAGCCCAACGTGCCATGGTGGCCGGACGGCACGCCGAACGCGTCGCACACCTACGATCTGCTCGAGTACGTTCCGGGGATCAACGCGTTCTGCGTCTTCGGCAACGGCTCCATGTGGTCGATCGGCTACGGTGGACTCTCGACCGCGTGCCTGGATATGAGTACCTACGCCTGGTTGCAGAAAACCCCTCAACCACAGGGCTCAATCGGCGGCAAGACGGCCTACGATCCGGTCACGCAATCGGTCTGGCGGCAAGGCGCGGGCGGCGGCAGCTTCCTGCACCGCTACGACTCTGGACCGAACACGTGGCAGGCCTTCGGCAATCAGTTCACCGACGGCTGGATTTCCTATTACTCCACCGCGACGATCGACCCGATCCGACGTCTCTTCATCAGCATCGGCGGCGGTGAGGTGCGCAGCTGGGACATGACCGTCGATCCGTCTTCGTCGGTGCTCAAGTCCACCACCGGCGATACGCAGATCGTCGCCGCCGCCAATCCCGGCGTCGAGTACGACCCCGTGCTCGACCGCGTCGTGGCCTGGCATGGCGGTGCCGACGTCTACGTCCTGAACACGACGACATGGGTCTGGACGCAGCTGACGCCGGCCGTGGGGAACACGGTGATCCCCACGGCCGCGCAGCAATACGGCACCTACGGTCGCTTCCGCTATGTGCCGTCGATGAACGTCTACATCGCGGTCAACGACGTCACCCAGAACGTGTATTTCTATCGTTTGGCGCTCGCCTCCACGGATGGCGTGTTCGACGATGGGTTCGAGGCGCCCCCTGTTGGGAAGGGTGCGTTGATGGCTCGTCCGCAACGGAGGAAGTGACGCTGACTGCGTTTCTTGCTTGACACCGTTTCTCGTCACTCCGCGAAGCGCAAGGCGGCGCCCCCGTTCGACGGCACGCGAAATGGCGACTCCAATTTCCAGACCGCCGACGCCTGAGGTGCGACTGAAGCGACAGCCGCGGGAAACAGGGCCAGAGTACGCAAGCGAAAAACGCACTCCGACCCCTGCTCCGCCGCCCCCTGATTCTTCACGAGGGCTGCGAGATCCCCGCAGCCCCTGGGTTGGTGAGCGCCCTCTCGGTGGACCCTGCCACGGATGAGCAGGTCGGCGGCGCTCATGGCACGTGAGGAACGATTCGCGCGGCTGCGCTCAGCGTTCCTGCATGCAACATATCTTGCGCCGACCGAAGCGCGAGAATGTGCGTCGGCGCACTCTGTCGTGCGGTGTTGCAAACTTTTACTCTTCGTACAAGCGCGTGGGTATCCCGCATCGCGACGGGCTTGAGCGCGCAAGCGATCGGCGAGCCGCTCACTGATTGGACCGATCGCGCGCCGAATGCCTGCGCCAATTTACGTCGTGATCGACGGCAAAGGCATCGACGAGTATGGCGAACCCACGGCCATCTCCGTCACGCTCGGCGAGGAAGCGGGTCGGCAGAGAGTCTTCGACATCGAGTACGGTCGCGGTGACTAGCGCTGCAGCCGGCATCCTTGTGCAGGATGTCGTCGATGTTCTTGAAAGTCTGTTCGAACATGGGTTCCGGCTAGAAAGAGGGAAGGTCGGGGCGGCGATTTTGGTCGGCTTCGCGCTGCTGCCGCGTCTGGATCAGCTGCGCCAGGATGCTGATCGCGATTTCGTGCGGGGTGTGCGCGCCGATGTCGAGACCCACCGGAGCGCGTAGCGACTCGATCAGGTTCGCGCCGCGGTCGGGCAGGGCTGCCAGCACTTCGGCGATGCGTTTGCGGCTGCCCATCATGCCGAGGAAGGCGAGCACGCGACCGTCGAGTGCGCGCAACGTGGCCACGTCGCTGGGGAAGTCGCGGTTAAGCAGGATGGCGTAGACCTCGCGCGCATCGGCGAAGGCGTCGGCGAGTTGGAGGTAGTCGCTGTGCCGAGTCGTGGCCTGCGCGAAGGCATTGTCGACGAAACAGTCGGCGCGTTGGTCGAAGACGAAGACCGAAAAATCCAGCGCCCGCGCCAGTTCGTACAGCGCGAGGCCGCAGTGACCGCCACCGACGATCAGCAGGCGGGGATCGGGTTGCAGCAACTCGCCTTCGACCCCCGGGCCGAATTCTTCCGCGCCGGCCCACACCGGGCGGCCCGCGGCCAGTTGCGTCGCGATGTCGCTGGCGTAGTCGCGATCATCCGCACCGCACCAACGCCGGAGCGAGATCTGCATGCGACCGCCGCAAACCCCGGCCGCGCCGGCGCGGCCACTCAGGTCGATCTCAAGTTCGGCTTCTTGTTCGTCTGCGTCGAGCAACGCACGCGCCGCTTCAATCGCGCGCGCTTCCATCGCGCCGCCACCGACGCTGAATTCCGTCGTCGTGGCGGTGACCAGCATGCGGCTACCGCGCTTGCGCGGCGTGGCGCCGCGGGTATCGCCGACGCTCGCCAGCACCACGGGCCCGTTCGACAGCAGCGCGGCGAGGCGCGCGAAGAGGCGTTCGTCCACGGACCGCTCAGGGCGCGCCGCGCACGGCCTGAATCGCACGCCAGATCGCTTCGGGCGTCGCAGGCGACGCCAGCGACACCGCGCGCGGCACGTTTCCAAAGGCCGCCACGGCCTCGCGTATCGCTTCGCGCACCGAGAGCGCCAGCATCAGCGGCGGTTCGCCCACGCCCTTGCTGCCGAAAATCACGTTCGTGCTCGGTGCCTGAGTGCGTTTGAACAACGACACGTGGAAATCCTGCGGCACCTCGCCCGTGGTCGGAATCTTGTAGGTACTCGGCGCATCGGTCAGCAAGCGACCTTGCGCGTTCCAACGCAATTCTTCACAGGTCAGCCAGCCCAGGCCCTGCACGAAGCCGCCCTCGATCTGGCCCCGGTCGATGCCTTCATTCATCGACTCGCCCACGTCGTGCAGCAGGTCCACGCGCAGCAATCGATGCACCCCGGTGTAGCCGCAGACTTCCACTTCGCTCACCGCTGCGCCGTAGGCGAAGTAATAGAACGGATGGCCGCGGCCCGTCTTCGGGTCCCAATGAATCTCGGGCGTGCGGTAGTAGCCGGTGGCCGAGAGGCTGATGCGCTGGCGATAGGCCGCGCTCACCACTTCCTCGAAGCGCAAGCGCATCTCGGGTTGGCTGCGCAGGAACACCGCATCGTCCGCGAACACAATATCTTCCACCGCGCCGCCGAGCAGCTGCGCCGCCACCGGTGCCAGTCGCGACAGCAGGGTTTCGCACGCGACTTTCACCGCCTGGCCATTGAGGTCCGAGCCGCTGCTGGCCGCGGTCGCCGACGTGTTCGGCACCTTGTCGGTGCTGGTGGTCATCAACTGGATGCGCGTCGAGGAAACCCCCAGCACGCGCGCCGCCACGCCCAGCATCTTGGTATGCAGTCCCTGGCCCATCTCGGTGCCGCCATGATTGAGCTGGATGCTACCGTCGAGATACACGTGCACCAGCGCGCCGGCTTGGTTGTACTCGGTCTTGTTGAACGAGATGCCGAACTTGACCGGGGTGATCGCGAGGCCGCGCTTGGTATTCGCATGGGCCGCATTGAATTGCGCCACCCGTTCCTGCCGCGCGAGGAAGTCGCTGTCGCGCTTGAGTTGCGTCCACAGCGCATCGAGCGGATTGTCGACCACGGGCTGATGGTATGGGGTGATGTTGCGATCCGGTGTAGCGCCTGCGCGATAGAAATTGCGCTCGCGGATCTCGTGTGCAGGCAGACCCAGGTAACGCGCGACGCGGTCCAGCACCTCCTCGCCGACCAGCATGCCTTGCGGTCCGCCGAAGCCACGGAAGGCGGTGTTGGAGGCCAGATGGGTCTTGCCGATCAACCCGGTGATCGCCGCATGCGGGATGAAATACGCGTTGTCGATATGCACCATCGCGCGCATCAGCACCGGCGGCGACAGGTCGCAACTCCAGCCGCCGTCGGCGTAAAGCTGCACTTTTAGCGCCTGCAGCATCCCGGCGTCGTCGAAGCCGACCTCGTACTGAGCGTAGAACGGATGCCGCTTGCCGGTGAGCTGCATGTCGAGTGCACGCGACAGTTTGATCCGCACCGGGCGTCCGGTGATCTGCGCCGCCAGCGCCGCGATCGCGGCGTAGGGATTGGCCTGGGTCTCCTTGCCGCCGAAACCGCCGCCCATGCGCAAGCAACGGCAGACAACACGGTGAGCCGGAATGCCGAGCACGCGCGCGACGATGATCTGGGTCTCGGTCGGGTGCTGCGTCGACGCGACGATCTGCACCAGGCCTTGCGCATCGATTTCGACCCAGCTCGCCTGCGTCTCCAGATAGAAATGGTCCTGTCCGCCGATCTCGATTTCGCCGGACAGCTTGTGCGGCGCCGCTGCAAGGGCGCCCTGCGAGTCGCCGCGCGTGACGTACGCCGGCGGCAGGTGGAAGTGTTCCTGCTCGATCGCCTGGCCGATGCTGAGCACTGCCGGCAGTGGCTCGTATTCGACGCTGACGAGCTTTGCTGCCGATTGCGCGAGCGACTCGGTTTCCGCGACCACCCAGGCCACCGCTTGGCCGTAGAACTGCACGCTCTCGCCCGGGATCAGCGGCTCGTCGTGGATGATCGGCCCGGTGTCGTTTTCGCCGGGCACATCGAGCGCCGTCAGCACGGCGAGCACCCCTGGAAGTGCCAGCGCCGCCGAGGTGTCGATCGCGAGGATGCGCGCATGCGCGTGCGGCGCCTGCACCGGATAGACGCTCTGCTGCCCGCAGGGCTCGCGCTGCTCGTCCGTGTACAGCGCACGCCCGGTCACATGGCCGACCGCGCTTTCGTGGTGCGTGGGCTTCGGCGGGCGCGGTTGTGGGTCTGCGCTGTGCGCTTCCAGCTTTTGTGGGTCTGCGCTGTGCGCGGACGCTTTCC
>JBKJTK010000399.1:0-5608 GCA_046590875.1 Chiayiivirga sp. | reverse complement strand
GGCGAGCTGGCGCAGGCGCAGCACGCGCTCCTGCCACAGCGGCAGCGCTGCCTCGGGATCGGCATCGGCGCGGGCCAGCAGTCCATCGAGGTGTCCGATGCGTTCCTGCACCGCGGCGGCGAGGCCGTCGGCGACCGCGAATTCGACCGGCTCCGCGCGGCTCCACGCGATCAGGGCTTCGAGCTGGGCCGACTCGGCCATCAGTGCATGCAAGGCCGTCGCTTCATCTGGCTTGACGGATGTCGCCGGCATCGTCGCAACCTCAGGCACCGGAGCGGGCGGGGTCGCGAGCCAGCGCGGCAGCGCGGCCGCGAGTGCCAGCATCGCGGCTGCCGCGAGCCAGTGCCAGCGCTGACGCGCGGGTCTGCCGCGTGCATCGAGCGTCGCCTGTATCGCGGGCCATGCGCTACGTGGCGGACTCATCAGGGGCAGATCGCGCAGCGCCTGTTGCGGCGTGAGCCCGGCAGCGAAATCAAGGTTGTCAGGCATGGGCGGCGACCTCCTGGTCCACCTTCAAAAGTTCGCGCAGGCGACGGATGCCGCGCAACACTTGGGTCTTGGAAAAGCTCGGGGTGCGTCCCATCAGGGTCGCGATTTCTTCGTGCGTATAGCCTTCAGCGTGGTACAGCCACAGCACACTGCGTGTGGTGTCGGACAGCTGCTCAAGGGCGCGATTCAGCACACCGGACTCGGCCGCCGCCGGCGGCAACAAGGCGGCCGCTTCGCAGGCTTCCGGCTCGGGCAATTCGTCGACGTAATCCAGGCGCTGGCGTTTGCGCAATTTCATCAAGGCCTCGTTCACCGCGATCTGCCGCAGCCAGCCCCAGAACGGTGCCTCGCCGCGGAATCCGGCGAGCCGCTGAAACACCTTCAGCATGGCGTCATGCAGCACCTCCATCGCCTCGTCCGGGTCACCGAGCATGCGCGTGGCCAGGGTGAAGACCGGGCGCTCGAACAGTCGGTAGAGCTGCTCGAACGCGGCCCGGTCGCCTCCCCGGGCGCGCTTGAGCAGCGCGTCGGGGACATCAATGGCGAAGGCGGTTCCGGGGCTCACAGGCAACAGGATGCGCCGAATTGCGAAAGGGTCGCACCGCGGGCACCGCTACCGGGCAGGATGCCCCGGAGCCGGATGCTATGATCGCGGCCAGCCACATAATTTTTTCCGGTATGACCTCCGCGGTAATCCACATTCCGGGCTATGAGTATGTCCGCGAGCTGGGCGTGGGCGGCATGGCCACGGTCTATCTCGCGATTCAGACGTCGCTCGATCGCAGCGTGGCCATCAAGGTCATGAAGCGCGCCGGCGCGGACGAGAATTTCGAGAAACGCTTCCTGCTCGAAGGCAGGACGATGGCGAAGTTGCCTCACCGCAACATCGTCGGTGTGTTCGACATCGTCCAAAACGAGACGATCAACTACATCGCGATGGAGTACCTGGGCGGCGGCACGCTCAGCGACAGCATGCGGCAAGGGCTGTCGCTGTCGGAAGCCATCGCGATCGTGGTGCAGATCGGCGGCGCATTGCAGTTCGCGCATGAAGCCGGCGTCGTGCATCGCGACCTCAAGCCCGCGAACATCATGTTCCGCGACCCGCAATCCCCGGTGCTGACCGACTTCGGCATCGCGCGCGCCAAGGATGCGACTTCCACCCGGTTGACCCAGACCGGCATGATGATCGGCACGCCGACGTACATGAGCCCTGAGCAGGCCATGGGCGGCGATGTCGACGGCCGCTCCGACCAGTACAGCCTGGGCATCCTGTTCTACGAAATGCTGACCGGCGCGCCACCGTTCGGTGGCGAGACGCCGCTCAACGTGGTGCTGGCGCACATCAACCAGCCACCGCCGCCGTTGCCGCCGGCGTTCATGCACTTCCAGCCGGTGATGGACCGCATGCTGGCGAAGGACAAGGAGAATCGCTACCCGGATCTCAACGTCTTCGTGCGCGAGCTCAAGGCGATGCTGACTACCAGCGACACACTGCTGGCCAAGCTGCAGCTCGATCCGAGCCAGTCCTCGTCCGAACAACTTCGCGCGCTGGGTTTTTCCGATAGTCAGATCCATACCGGTTCGCGTCGCGCCGCCGGCTCGCGTACATCAGGTCAGCGCCAGGTGCCACGGCATACGGGCTCGGGCGTGCGTCCGACCGGCCCGGGCGTACGCCTGGACCCGGAATACGAACCGTCATCAAGGCCGCGCTGGTTGCTGCCCGCCGGTATCGCGGCGGCGGTGTTGGCGCTCGCGCTTGGTTTATGGGCCGCCTTCGGGTCGCGCGACAAGGTCGATCCGGCCTTGCGTCAGTTGGTTACCAGCAGTCTACCGGCGGTGGACCAGTTGATAGCCGAGGGCAAGCTGGTATCGCCACCTGGCAATAACGCCAACGAGCGCCTTCAGAACCTGCTCCAGGTCGCTCCGGACATGCCTGAAGTGCAGGAACGCCAGCAACGCATCGTGGCGGAATTGAAGAAGCAGGCCGAACAGTCGCTGGCCGCGAAAAATTTTGCGGCGGCCGAGATTCGCGTGAGCGAAGCGCTCGCTGTCGCGCCCGACAACACCGAGATGAAGGTGCTGCAGAAGCGCATCGCCGATGGCAAGGTGGGCGCGGTACGTGAGTCTCAGGTGGCTACGTTGGTGCTGCAGAGCGACGCCGCGCGCAAGGCGGGTCGCATCTATGGCGAAGACCGCGACAACGCCCTCGCGCTGGTGCGCCAGGCTCTGGAACTCGACGCCAACAACTTGTCCGCCAAGGCCCAGCTCGGCGCGATCACCACCCAGGCGCTGGCGAGTGCGAACGCGGCGCTCAAGAGCGGCAAGCTGGATGAGGTTCGCAGCCTGCTCGATGCGTCCGCAGTCTATTTCGCCAATGAACCGGCCTGGAAGCAGGTCGACGCGGCACTGGAGCAGGCGCGCAAGGTCGCGCAGCAGCAATCCCGCATCGACGACCTGCTGGCCCAGGTGCGCGCGCACGTTGAGGCGGGACGTTACGCTGAACCGGCCGGCGACAACGCGCTCGAAAGCCTGGCGCGCGTGGCCGAGTTCGATCCGGCCAACGTCGCGGCGGCGGCGCTCAAGCGCGAAATCGGCGTGGCGCTGGCCAAGGCCGCGGCCGAAGCCGACCGCGGCGGTAACGTGCTGCTGGCATTGGAGCGCTACGACCAGGCGCTGCAGGCGCAACCTGACAACGCCGACTACACCAATGCCAAGCGCGCCTTGCAGCAGCGATTGGGAGAACGCGAAACGAAGCTCGCCGCCGCGCTCGGCAGTGCCAGCAGCGCAATCAACGCGCGGCGTTATCTGGCTCCGGCCGGCAACAACGCACGCGAATATTTCGATGCCGCGCTCAAGCTCGATCCCGCCAATGTCGATGCGCGTCGTGGGCTCGACGACCTGCCCGATCTGGTGCGCAATGCCGCCGCCGAACTGCGCAAGGAAACTCGCTACGAGGAGGCGCTGGCCTTGCTCGGCGAAGCCGTCAAGCAGTATCCCGGCGATGCGCAACTGGCGGCGCTGGAGCGCAGCCTCGCCGCCGAGCGCGACAAGGTTCAGATGGCGGCTTCGCGCCAGCAGCGGCTGACGCAGTTGCAGGAAGCCCTCGCGCGCGGTCAGATTACGGCTGAAAGCGCGCGCGGTATTGGTGAGGCAATCAACTCTTTGCTGAAAGTCGATCCACAAGATCCCGAAGCACTGCGGTACCGATCCAGTTTCGTCACCAGTGTGACCCGCTCGATCGCCGATGCCGACACGCCGGAGCGCTTGGCCGCGCTTGCGCCGGTGATCGATCAGGTCAAGCAGCAACTTGGCGCCACCAGTCCCGACGTGAGCGCGCTGCAGAATGCCTACACCCTCGCCGGCAAGACGGTGGCGGAGAAAGAGCGCGTGCGCATCGCGGCGCTCAGCGGCACCTTGCTGCTCAACGCTTATCCCTGGGCCGATGTTGCCTCCGTCGTGGATCAGGGCAGCAGCAAGGCGGTGGAACTGCCGAGGGATCGCGCCACGCCGCTCAGGCTCAGGGTGCCGGCGGGTACCTACAGCGTGACTTTCAAACACCCGCAAGCCGGCAAGCCCGTGGTGCTGGTGGCAAGCGTGCAAGCGCAGAAGGTGCAGGTTGCGAACGCCTCGTTCCCGACCCTGACCGCGCGCGACTATCTCAAGCGGGCCGGCTATGCGCAGTAGGCTCGGGTGCGCCCTGGCGGTGGGACTCGGCGCTGTGCTCCTGGCGGTGCCGGTGGCGCAAGCGGACTGGAAAAACGACTACGACCGTGGCATCAAGGCGGTGGAGGCCGGGCAATGGTCGGAGGCCGAGCGCCTGTTCGGCAGCGCGCTGCGCGAAGAGCCCGAACCGGCCGCGCTCAAGCGTTTCCAGGGCGTGGTGCGCAAGCGCTACGTGCCGCACTACTACGCCGGTCTCGCGGCCTACCGGCAGGGCAATTGCCAGCGCGCGCTCGATTACTGGGGCAACGCCGGCAGTGCGGCAATTGTTTCTGGACAGGCCGACATCAGCGGCGTGCAGAGGAGTGGTATTGCCGACTGCAACCAGAAGATTGCCGCTGTCAGCAAACCGGTCGACCCGACGCCTCCGGTGGTGACCACCCCGACTCCGCCCATTGCCACGCCCAGCAAGCCTCCGATTACCGCGCCAGCGAAACCGGTCGTGGTCGCGCCGCCGCCGTCCAAACCCGTGGTGGAACCGGTCAAACCACCGGTGGTGACGCCTAGCAGCACGCCGGCGCCGGCGGCGCTCGTGGGTGCGCTCGATAGTTTCCTGGCGGGTCGCTACGCGGCGGTGGTGCAACTCGATCCCAACGCGCTCGCCGATGGTCGTGCCAAAGCGCAGGGCTTCCTGTTGCGCGCCGCCTCGCGCTACACCCTGGCCGAACTGGCCGACAGCGACAGCAAGCAACTGGATCAGGCGCGTCAGGACATACTCGCCGCGCGCAAAGCGAACGCGAGCCTCAGCCCGGACGAAACCCTGTTCTCGCCGCGCTTCCGCGCCTTCTGGAAACTGGCGCGCTGAATCGAGGCGCGAAGACCCCCAAAAAAAAGGGCGCGGTAATCCGCGCCCTTTTTGTTTTCCAAGCTAGCGTCGGATCAGAACCGCCACACGCCCGACACCGAGTAGATATCGCCGCGGTCCGACTGGTCGGTCGCCGCATCGATCTGGAACTTCTCGAACACCCAGCCTGCGCCAAGCGAATAATGCATCTCGTCCTCGCCGGTGGAGAACAGCACCGCATTAGGGATGGAGCTCGGATCGCCCTGGGTCGGATCGCCTTCGAAGCGGATCGTGTGGCGCGGCTCATGCCACAACCCTGCGCGCAGGAACAGTGGCTTATCAGCAAACGCATACTCCATGCCGAGACGCGGCTCAAAGGTATTGTCGATCTGCAGATGACGCACCGATTCCGCCAACGCCTCGCTCGCCACGATGTTGGGTATTTGCTGGCCGGCAGGGGTGGGCGGGACCGTCGGCAGCGGAATCTGCGTGGTGATGGTGAGCGGATTGCCCGGATCGTTGAGGAAGGCGTTCTGCATCGATTCGGTGCCGTTGGAATAGTTGACGTGGTTGACGTCCAGGCTGAAGGACCAGTTGTCCGACGGGCGCCAGTTG
>JBKJTK010000516.1:0-8553 GCA_046590875.1 Chiayiivirga sp. | reverse complement strand
CTTCGATCAACAGGTCGCAGGCTTCCCCGGGCGAATTGGCCATGGGCGCCGTTACTTGACCCGGCCGACGTACTCGCCAGACCGCGTGTCGACGCGAATCAATTCTTCCTGGCCGACGAACAGCGGAACGCGAACCGTCGCGCCAGTCTCGAGCTTGGCCGGCTTGCCGCCGCCGCCCGAGGTGTCGCCACGTACGCCCGGGTCGGTCTCGACGATCTTGAGTTCGACGAAATTCGGTGGAGTAATCGCCAACGGCGAGCCGTTCCAGAGTGTGACGACGCAAATTTCCTCGCCCTTGATCCACTTCGCGGTGTCGCCGACCACGTTCTTGTCGGCGGTGTGCTGTTCGAAGGATTCGGGCTGCATGAAGTGCCAGAACTCGCCGTCGTTGTAGAGGTACTGCATGTCGGTATCGACCACATCGGCGGCATCGACGGTGTCAGTCGACTTCATCGTCAACTCGACCGTGCGGCCGGTCTTGATATTGCGGTACTTCACCCGGGTGAAGGCCTGGCCCTTGCCCGGCTTGATGAAATCGGTGTCGACGATCACGCACGGCGCTCCGTCCACGATGATCTTTATGCCGTTCTTGACGTCGTTCATGCCATAGCTGGCCATGTGTAGCTCCGGAGTAGCTCGTTATCGCCGCACATTAAAGCGGCTACAATTCGGGGTTTAAAGGTGGATTCCCGGCAGACGCTGGGCAAGCAAGCATGATAACCGCAAGCACCCTTGCCGCGCAGCCTGCCGACTGGCGGCGCGCTTACCGCGAGGCCATCACCGACCCGCGCGAACTGCTGCGCCTGCTCGATCTGCCGGCACTGGCCGCGCGGCTGCCGGCGGATTGCACCGACTTTCCGTTACGCGTGCCACGCAGCTTCGTGGCCCGGATGCGCGTTGGAGACAAAGACGATCCGCTGTTGCGCCAAGTCCTGCCCTTGGACGATGAGTACCGTCCCGTGCCGGGTTTCGATCCGGATGCGGTGGGAGATCTCCCCAGCCGCGGCGCCCGCGGCCTGCTGCACAAGTACCACGGGCGCGTGCTGCTGATCGCCACGGGCAGTTGCGCGGTGCATTGTCGCTACTGCTTCCGTCGCCACTTTCCCTATGGCGAACAAATCGCCGCGGCCGATGCCTGGCGTGATGCCACCGACTACGTGCGCGCACATCCGGATGTCAGCGAGGTCATTCTCAGTGGTGGCGATCCGCTTGCGCTTGCAACCACCAAGCTGGCCGACCTGACCGACGCCCTGCGGGCCCTGCCCCAGATCCGGCGCCTGCGTCTGCACACGCGCTTGCCCGTGGTGCTGCCCGAGCGCGTGGATCGAGAGCTGCTGGCTTGGCTGGGCAGCCTGCCGTGGCCAGCGTTGATGGTGATCCACGCCAACCATGCACAGGAGATCGATGGGTCCGTGGCGGCCGCGATGACGGCCTTGAGAGGCATCGGCGTGCGTCTGTTAAACCAGTCGGTGCTGCTGCGCGGAGTCAATGACAATGCCGATACCTTGGCAGCGCTGTCGGAGCGCCTGTTCGAGTGCGAGGTCCAGCCCTACTACCTGCACCAGCTCGACCGGGTCGCAGGCGCCGCGCATTTCGAGGTGTCCGACGAGCAGGCCATCGAGATCGCGGCGGGACTGCGGTCCCGCCTGCCGGGATATCTTGTGCCGTTGCTGGTACGCGAAACCGCCGGCGCTGCCAGCAAGCTGCCGCTGTGACGCCCGCCGAGACGCATACCGCGAAAACCCGGGCAGCCTTCGACTGCTCCGCAGGGTTGGCGAATGCCGGCTTAACGTGTAAAACAACGAGCTTCAGTAGGAGTCGTCCGATACATGGCTAGTCACGATTCCGTCATCCGGCTGCTGTTTGTGGAAGACCGCCTGGATGACGCCGAACAGCTCATCAGCGTCCTGCGCAACGGCGGCATCGCGGTTCGACCCAACCGGCCCGATTCGGAGGATGAGCTCACTCGCATGCTGAAGGAACAAGCCGTCGACCTGGTGCTTGCCAACCATGCCGGCAAGGGGATTCCTTTCGCGCTGGTAGTGGAAGCGGTCAATGCCAGCGGCAAGGACATCCCCATCGTGGCCACAGTGGCGGCACTGAACGAAGACACCCTGCTCGCCATCCTGGCGGCCGGCGCACGCGCCGCCGCGTTACGCACCAAACCGGCACATCTTCAGCGCGTCGTGCGTGATGAGTTCGCGACCCTCGACCAGCGCCGCGCGGTGCGTCGCCTGGAGGCGTCGCTGCGCGAGATCGAGCGCCGCTGTGACGCGTTGATCTCGAGCTCGCGCGACCCGATCGCCTATGTGCACGAAGGCATGCATATCCGCGCCAACCAAGCCTACCTCGAGATGTTCGGCTACGAGAGCTTCGAGGAAGTTGAAGGGCTACCGCTGCTTGACATGATCGCGGGATCGGATGCCGGAAAGTTCAAGGACCTGCTCAAGAAGCTCAGCAAGGGCGAGGCGCCGCCGAAGAATCTCGAACTCAAGGCGCAGAAATCGGACGGCGAAGCCTTCGATGCAATCATGGAATTCGCCCAGGCCAGTTACGAGGGCGAACCCTGCCTGCAGATCATTTTCCATCAGCAGGTGATGGATAAGGAAATGGCCAAGGAACTGGATGTCCTGCGCCAGCGCGACCAGGTCACCGGCCTCTACAACCGCCCTCACTTCATCGGCGAGCTCGACGGCGCGATCGCCGCGGCTGCAGGCGGACGTGGCGATCAGGCCCTGATGCTGATCGAACTGGACAACTACGTGGCCCTGCTCAACGAGATCGGGATCGGTCATGCCGATGAGTTGCTGGAACGCTCTTCGCGCCGGCTCGAATCCAGCCTCGGCGCGAATGCGCTCGCGGCGCGTTTCAGCGACCACGGCTTCGCCGTGCTGGCTCGCGAATCCGATCACGTTGCCAGCCGCGAGTTGGCCGAAAGGATTCGTGCGTCATTTCATGGTTCGATCCTCGAAGTCGGCGATCGCTCGATCAGTCCCACCGTCAGCATTGGCGGGGTACAGATCGGCGAGAAGATCGCGAGCGCCCAGCAGGTGCTTGCCAAGGCCGGGCAGTGCATCCAGAACGCGCTCACGGAAGGCGGCAACCGCGCCATCCTCTTCGACCCGGCCGCGCGCGACCGCGCCGAGGAAGAGCGCATCCAGCAATGGGTCGAACGGATCAAGTCCGCCATCGGCGGCGACGGCAGCTTCGTCTTGAACTATCAGCCGATCATCAGCCTGCACGGCGATGGCGGCGAGTTTTATCAGATCCTGCTGCGAATGAAGGGACCGACTGGCGAGATCGTGAAACCTGCAACGTTCTTCCCGATTGCAGAGGAGCACGGCCTGGTCGATCAGATCGACCGCTGGGTGATCCAGGAATCGATCAATGTCATCGCCGAGCGCAAACGCGCCGGCAGGGCCACGACGGTGTTCGTGAAACTTACGCCGGAGAGTCTGCAGGACGCGGCGCTTGGGGCATGGATCGGCGTGGCGCTGAAACAGGCCGCTGTGCCCGGTTCACAACTGGTGCTGTCGGTGGCCGAAGCCAAAGCGGTCACCAACCTCAAGGCGACGCAAGACCTGCAGAAGTCGCTGACCAAGCTCGGCTGCGCACTGTGCCTGGAGCAGTTCGGCATGGGACTGAATTCGTTCCAGTTGCTGACCCACATCGATGCCGGCTATCTCAAGCTCGATCAGGGCCTGGTCGGGGATCTCGGCAAGAATCCCGAAAACCAGAAGAAGGTCAGGGAAATTGCCGACAAGGCCAAGGCGGTCGGCAAGCAGACGATCGCAGAAGGCGTGCAGGACGCCGGAAGCATGACGGTGCTATTCACCAGCAGCGTGAACTTTGTCGAGGGCCTGTTCCTTGCGCCGCCGGGGCCGGAGATGAACTACGATTTCGGGCAGTAATCGGCCGACTTCGGAGCTTCAGTCCGACATACGCCTGCAATTGCTCCTGCATTGCAGGCATACCGTCCATCCCTCGAAATTAAAAAGCCCGCCTTCCGGCGGGCTTTTTCCTGAGTCACCCAATACTGCCTGGCGTTAGCCGTTCTTGAGCGCCGCGATGCGTTCGGCCAGCGGCGGATGGGTCATGAACAGGCGCTTGAATCCATGCGCCACGCCGCCCGAGATACCAAAGGCGCGCACTTCGTTGGGCAGCGCGCTCTGGCCATGGTTCTGTGCCAATCGCTCCAGGGCCGAGATCATCTTCATGCGGCCCGCAAGATTGGCGCCGCCCGCGTCGGCGCGGAACTCGCGTCGGCGGCTGAACCACATCGCGATCATGCTGGCGAAGATGCCGAAGATCATATCCAGCACGAACACGATGATGTAGTAGAAGAAACTCGGGCCGCCTTCGCGGTTGCCGCTGATCCAGGCGTCGATCGCGCGTCCCACGATGCGGGCGAGGAAGATCACGAAAGTATTGAGTACGCCCTGCAGCAGGGCCATCGTCACCATGTCGCCGTTCGCGACATGGCTGACCTCGTGCGCCAACACGGCTTCGGCCTCGTCGCGCGACATGCTGCGCAGCAAGCCAGTGGAGACCGCAACCAGGGCGCTGTTCTTGTTCATCCCGGTCGCGAAGGCATTGACTTCGGGCGAATCGAAGATCGCCACTTCCGGCATCCCGATGCGCGCGGCCTCGGCCTGGCGGCGTACGGTGTTGAGAAGCCAGGTCTCGGATTCGTTGCGCGGCTGGGTGATGACCTGGGCGCCGGTGCTGCGCTTGGCACTCCACTTGGACAAGGCAAGTGAAATAAATGAGCCGCCGAAGCCGAACACCGCCGCCATCACCAGCAGTCCACCGGTATTGCCAAGCTGGATGCCGAACATCGGCAATACGAAATTCATCACGATGCCGAGCAAAGCGAGCACCGCGAGGTTGGTAGCGAGGAAAAGTGCAATACGCATCATGGGTTTGTAACCTCTGTCACGCCAGCGCAAGCCGGCACGTCGGATAAGATGAAGTCAGCACAAGTCTAATTCAAGAGTACCCCGCCACGACGATGATTCGCCCGACTGTCAGGACAACCTTGTCCGGCCCCCGACACCTGCTTCTGGGTTTCCGCCTGCTTTTAAGACCCGGGGTACGCGGCTTCATGTTGATCCCACTGCTGGGCAACGTGCTGTTGTACTCGCTGGCCGCGGGACTGGCCTTCTATGGCCTGGACAACGCGCTGGACCGCTGGCTGCCGGCATCGATTGATTGGCTCAGGTTGCTTCTTTACCCATTGCTCGGAGTTCTGCTGCTGGTGCTCTCGCTGCTCAGCTTTACCTTGGTGGGCAACCTGATCCTGGCACCGTTCAACGGGCTGTTGTCGCAACGGGTTGAACGCGCTTTGACCGGCACGATCACGAGTGCACCGCAGGAAACGATGGGGGCGGCGATGCGCCGCTCGACCAAGCAGGCAGTATGGCGACTGGGCTTCATCGCCGTGCGGGTGATCGGCGTTTTCCTGCTAGGGCTGATTCCAGTGATCGGTGTGGTCGCCGTGCCGCTGGGTATCGCGCTCGGCGGCTGGCTCTTGGCGCTGGAGTTCAGCGACAACCCGATCGGAAACTGGGCTTGGGAACCCGCCCGCCAGCGCGCTTTCATGCGCGCCCATCGTTCCGGAATGATCGGGTTCGGACTGAGCGTGATGGGCCTGAGCTTGGTGCCGGTGGTGAACTTCGCTGTGATCCCCGCCGCAGTGGCGGGCATGACCGCCTATTGCCTGCACTTGCGCGAGGTTGACGCGTCTGTGTCGACGCCGACGTCATCGTGACGTCGTCCCGGAGCTACCGCGGCCGCTTCGCCCCCTCGCCAACCGGTCCGCTGCATTTCGGTTCGCTGCTGACCGCGTTCGCAAGCTGGCTGTGCGCGCGCCAGCAGGCGGGCGTGTGGTTGATCCGGGTGGAAGACCTCGATCCGCCGCGCGAGGTTCCCGGCGCCAGCGACGACCAGTTGCAGACCTTGCAGGCCTTCGGCCTGGAATCCGATGAAGTCGTGCTGCGTCAGAGCGCGCGCGGGGAGCACTACGCGCTTGCACTGGCGGCGTTGGTCGAAGCCGGGCTCGCTTTCGAGTGCCGCTGCAGCCGCAACGATCTGGCCGTCCAGGACGGCGGCATCCATCGCCGCTGCACTCCATCCTCCACGGATCGCACGCTCGCGATCCGCGCCCGCGTGCCGGCGCTCGAGGTCGGGTTCCGCGATCTGCTTCAGGGGCACTATCGGCAAGTGTTGACCGATGAGGTGGGCGACTTCGTCCTGCGCCGTGTCGAAGGCTGGCATGCGTATCAACTTGCGGTCGTCGTCGACGACGAGGCCCAAGGCGTCACCGACGTGGTGCGCGGCAGCGATCTGCTGGATTCGACCCCACGCCAGATCTGGCTGCAACGCACACTAGGCTTTGCGACGCCAAGGTATCTGCATCTGCCGCTCGCGCTCGACGGCGATGGTCGCAAGCTGAGCAAGTCCTTGGCCGCGCTGCCGCTGGATCGCGCCGATCCGCTGCCCGCGTTGCGCGCGGCGTGGCGCTTCCTGGGTCAGGAATCGCGCGCGCTCGACGGGTGCGGCTCCGTCGTCAGCCTGCAGCGCAGGGCGATCGACCGTTTCGAGCTCGCGCGGGTCCTGGCGCAAGCGCAGTCTCCAATGCCTATTGACGACACGCCGCCTGTGTAGAATCCCGGCACGCAGCGAGCCGCAACGAGCTCGCGCTCAAGGGAGAGCAACATGACGACTCGCACCGCACTGGTCACCGGCGGCACCGGTGGCATTGGCAGCGCCATCTGCCAGCGCCTGGCAAAACTCGGTCACCGTGTCGCGACCAATTATCGCGACGAGGCCAAGGCCCGCGACTGGCAGGCAAAGATGAAAGCCGATGGCTACGACATCGCGATCGCACCCGGCGACGTCGGTACGCCCGAAGGCGCCGAGGCCATGGTGCACGCGGTTGAAGCGCAACTCGGACCGATCGACGTCCTGATCAACAACGCCGGCATCACCCGCGACGGCACCTTCCACAAGATGTCGGCCCTGCAGTGGCACGACGTCATCAACACCAATCTCAATTCCTGCTTCAACGTCACCCGGCCGGTCATCGACGGCATGCGCAGCCGCAAGTGGGGCCGCATCGTGCAGATCAGCTCGATCAACGGCCTCAAGGGCCAGTATGGGCAGGCCAACTACGCCGCATCCAAGGCCGGCATGCACGGCTTCACGATTTCGCTCGCGCGCGAGAACGCCAAGCTCGGCATCACCGTCAACACGGTTTCTCCAGGCTACGTCGCCACCGACATGGTGATGGCAGTGCCGGAGGAAGTACGCGCGAAGATTGCTGCCGACATCCCCACCGGCCGCCTCGGCAAGCCGGAAGAAATCGCGTATGCAGTCGCCTTCCTCGTCAGCGAAGAGGCCGCCTGGATCACTGGCTCCAACCTCGATATCAATGGCGGGCATCACATGGGTTGGTAGGCCGGGCTAGCCGATGCCATCAGGCATCGGCTGCGGCCTACCAGGTGAGGCATGGATGCCGAACGGGCGCGTAGCCAGGGATGGCAACGCACAGACCATTCCGCCCAGCCCCTCCCCACTCAAGCGTCCCAACATCCGCGACCCGCATCTAGCCTCCCACGGCAAATCCAAGGGACAGAGAACTCCGGAAAAAACCCCAGTCCTGTCGTGCCTAGAGCTTGCACTCTAATCCGCCCTGCGCGATGCTGCGCACCGCACTGGTGCGCCGCAATAACCCGCAGGCACGAATTCCGCATGGCAACACAACGCGTAATCAAGAAGTATCCCAATCGGCGTCTGTACGACACCGAGATTTCCAGCTATATCACGCTCGAAGACGTCCGTCAGTTGATCGTCGACAACGAGGAATTCGAGGTCCGTGACGCCAAGTCAGGCGAGGACCTGACCCGTTCGGTGCTGATGCAGATCATCGCCGAGCACGAGGAACACGGTCAGCCGATGTTCTCGACCCAGTTGCTGACCCAGATAATCCGCTTCTACGGCGATTCGCTGCAGGGCTTCATGGGCAGCTACCTGGAGCGTTCGATGCAGACATTCCTCGATCAGCAGACGCAGTTCCGCAGTCAGCTCAACAACCTGCTCGGACAGACGCCCTGGACGATGCTGAACTCGTTGACCGAACGCAACATGGACATGTGGAAGACGTTTCAGCAGGGACTGCTTAACTCGGTGCCGACCGCTACTCCCAGCAAGGGCAAAGCCCCGCCGAAAACCGGATCGCGCTGAGTCGCCGACCGCCTGCAACACCCGACTCACACCCATCTTGCTGCGATGCGTCACATGACGCTGTGCCGCAATTGCACGTGGCGTCGCACCTTTCAAGGAACCGCATGAAGCATCGCATTGGCGTCGTCACTGGCGGCATCGGGGGATTGGGCACCGAGATTTGTCGGCATCTGGCAGAGAGCGGCCATCGTGTTGTCGCGGTCGATCTGGGCGGCAGCGATGAACGCCTCACGCGCTTCTTCGCGGCCATCGCCGGGCTCGACGTGGGCTTTGAAGCGGCCGATGTCGGCGATCCCGATGCCTGCGCCA
>JBKJTK010000359.1:0-2753 GCA_046590875.1 Chiayiivirga sp. | reverse complement strand
GGTATCGTGTCGGTGATCGTCGCCACCGCCGTCGTCGCCGTCGTCCCCGTGTTCTCGACCGTCAGCGTGTAGCTCGCCGCCACTCCCACCGTCCACGGACTCGCACTCGCCGTCTTGCTGATCGTCAGCTGCGGCACGAGCCGCGTCACCGTCTCCGTATCGTTAGGCGAGGTGAACGTGCCATTGGTGGCCGAGGCCACGTTGATGATCGATCCGGCGGTTATGTCAGCGGCCGTGACCGTGTGAGACGCGGTGCATACCAGCACTTCGCCCGGCTCGAAGAAGTTATCGAAGTCGCCAATCGTGGCAAGTGCCGGGCAGGCCTCGTTGGTGGTCTGATCATCGTTGATGGTGATCGGGCCCAGAAGGGTCGCGCTGCCCGAGTTGGTGACGGTGAAGGTGTAGCTGATGACTTGACCGGCAGTGGAGTAGGTCAGCGGAGACGCCGCCTTCACCATCGACAGCGCCGCTTTCGCGATGGTGGCGGAGTCCGAGTCGGTGTCGGCGCCGCCGTTGATGGTCGCGGTGGCGGTATTGACCCGCGTTCCCGGATCGGCGGCGAGCACCGTGATCGGACCGATGACGCAGGTGCGGATGTGTGCCGTCGGCATCCCGACGGAGGCCACCGGAATCGGCAGCGCCCAGTTACATGTCGCGGTCGAATACTGGTCGTCCGTGACAGTGATGGTGGTGATCGGCACTTCGCCGACGTTCTCCACTACGAGCCGGTAAAACACCTGCGTGCCCGTCTGGACCGCCAGATAGTTGGCCCAGATGCCGTTTGGATCGCTAGTCAGGCCAACCTGCTTGTCGATCGCAACGGCGGCAATGGGCGCGGCGATCTGGACGCTGTCGCTCGCCGTGTCGGCACCGAAGTTGGCGCCGCCCACGTTGTGAGTTACTGCGCCGGACAGATTCGGATACACGCCCACCGGGCCGGTGACGTCCACCGTCAGCGTGCAGGTGCCGCCCGCGGCGATGCTGCCGCCCGTCACGCCGACCGACCCCACTCCTCCCACGGGCCACGCTGCGGCTCCGCAGCCGGTTTGGGTGGCGTTGGGCGTGGCCGACACCACGAGGCCTGCCGGGAAGGTATCGGAGAACTGCACGCCCGCAATTGCATCGAACGGGTTGGGGTTGATGATGGTGAAAGTCAGCGTTGACTCGTTGCCTGGGGTGACGCCCAGCAGCACCAGGCTCGGGTCAAACACCTTCTGGATCGTAGGTGAAGCAAGCACCTTGAGCGTCGCGGTCGCGGTGCCGGTAGCGGTCGTGTTTGTGCCCGACTGCAAGGCACTGATCGAATCGGAGATGTTGAGATGGGTACCGACAGAACTCGAGGTCACATTGACGCGAAGCAGACAGCTCGTCGCACCGGCAATTGTGCTGGCGCCGGAGGAGTAATTGAGCACCGAGGCGCCGGCGGTAGGGGGCCATGTTCCGGGACAGGTCGTGCCCGTGGTCACGACCGGCGTACCCACCACGACTCCGGCCGGCAGCGTGTCGGCGAAATTCACCTGCGACAACGCGGTGGCGGCGTTCGGGTTGGTGACGGTGAATGTCAAAACGCTCGACCCGCCGACACCGATAGGCGTCGGGCTGAACGCTTTGGTCAGCCTGGGCGGATTGGGTGCCACGCCCGGAGGAGGGACAACGCAGCCTGTAAAGACCACATCGTCGAGTTGAATCTTGGCGTTAATCAACGTCGACGCGGGGCTCGATTTGCGTCCGGCGAAGTTGATGCGGATCAGCGTACTGGCGCCGGCGGCACTCATCTGCACCGCCGAAATGCTGCCGGTCATCGTCGAAAAAGCACCGCGCGGGCTACCCGCAACACTGCCGATCTGAGTAAACGAGGCCCCGTTGTTGAACGAGGCATACACCTGGCCGAGGAAATCCGCATCGGCCGCCCAATCGCCGTTGGGCGTCGGGTTGAATCGCATCGAAACTCCGAGCGCCCCGCCGAGCAAGGTGCTGGTCGGCACATTGAACTGGTAAAACGAACCCGTAGTGGCGGTCAGCGGACTGCCCCCGACCACCCAGCCGCTCCCTTGCCAAGCGTTCCCGACGGCGCCCGTCCCCGTCGCCGCGACAATCTGGTGGGTCGTTCCGACGCCAGCGGCGGTAAACGAGGAGGTGACGGTCAAGCTCCCCGATGAACTTGCGGGCGGCGCGGTCACTCCCGCCTGATCCATGTTGAAGCGCGAAAACTCGGTGCCGTTGACGCACGCTGCAGGCGTCGCGTTGCTCACCGTCAGTGTCGCCGTGGCGTTGTTGCCGGTGTCCAGCCCCTGGAAGAACAGGTTGGCGGAGACGTTGTTGTAGCTGCCCACTGAAGCGGCCGTCACGCTCACGATCACCAGACAGGAACTGTTCGCGCCGATGACATGAGCCGGGTTGTTCACGACCATGTCGAAGGCCAGCGTCGTGGCGCCCGCGAGGGGATTCCATACCCCGCCGCAGGTGGTCGACGCGTTCGGGATAGGCGCGACTTGTACTCCGGCGGGAAGGTTGTCGATGAAGCTGTAACCCGACAACGGGACCGGATTGGGATTGGTGATGGTGAAGATGAGGCGCGAGGTACCGCCGGGCGTAATGGTGGCCGGGGCGAACCGCTTGGAGAAACCCGAGTCGGCCGGGTCGTAGGCCACCAGGTTGCCCGGCGACTCGCTGAAATCCGCGTTGTAGTGGTAGCTGCCGCCCGACAGGTCGTAGATCAGCGCCTCGAGGCCAATCTGGTCGCCGCCGCCGGA
>JBKJTK010000241.1:0-6157 GCA_046590875.1 Chiayiivirga sp. | reverse complement strand
GAGCAGGAATTCCCAGTACAGCGCCCAGCCTTCGCCCCAGAACGGGGTCCAGGCGAGTTCGCTGCGCTGCGGCTGGTATCGCGTGTTGTAGAAGTGCTGAAGGTGATGACCGGGGATCAATTCGTGATGTACTACAGCGCGCGAGAAGTGGCGATTGTTGCCGCGCAGGCTGTTCAGTTTCTTGTCGAAGGGCATGTCGGCGGTGGGGAACGCCACCAGCACGTCTTCCCCGCCGAGGAAAAACGGCGCCTGCAATTGCGCCTGCGCGTCGAGCATGCTCATGCGCCAGTCGCGCCGCGCTAATTCCGGCACCGTGACCAGATCGTTCTGCGTGACGTAGTCGATCGCTTCGTCAACGAGTTGCATGACGAGTTTCGGTTGCTCGCCCGGAGCCACGTGGCGCGACTTGACGAACTCGAGGGCTTTTTCCCAGTCGGAATAACCGAGTTCTTTCGCCGCCTTCGTCATCTCGCGCTGGCACCACGCCAGCTCGCGCTCGGCCAGTTCCAGCAATTCCTCCGGCGAATAGGCGATCAGTTCGTGCGCGAGACCGCGCACCAGCGCGTCGCGGCCGATGGGATCGCCGATGATGGTCTCGGGGTCGGACGCGTCGGCAAGTTTTTCGCGCACCGCCTTCGCGTAGTCGCCGAGGACGACGTCGAGCGCGTCGTAGGGTTGCTTGGCCCACCAGCTGAACTGCGGGTCGTAGTCGGCGTAGAAACCGTACCAGTCCTTGAGTTGCTCGCGCGTGCCATCGAGGTAGCGCGCCGCGCGGTTGGCGACCGCGGCAGTGGGTTTGTCCTTGCCCGTGGGCGGTTTCTTCTGCAACGCTTCAAGTGCCCCCGCCAGCGCCTTGCGCGAGCGCTCCAGCGTCTCGGCGCTGGAGCGCGGATCGGCGAGTTCGAGATTGCGACGCGCTTCGCCGAGTGCGATCAAGGCATCGACCCCGGGCAGCAGCGACGAGGCCTCGCGATAGCGGCCGTGATCAAAATCGAGCTGTTGCAAGCGATCACGCAGCTCACGCGTCAACAGCTGCCAATCGATGCGGTCTTCCATGCCGAGCGCGTCGTAGTCGAGCTCGTCCAGTCGCGTCTGCCAGCCACGATAGAGCGCGCGCAACGCAGCGTCACGGCGTAGACCGCCGCGCACGTCGTGCACGTGTTCGACGCTGGCCAGATCGAGCAGGAATCGCTGCACCAGCGGCGCAACGAGTTGCGGCGCAATGGCAATTTCCGACAGCGTCGGAACAATCGCGGCGGCGGCGATTGAATCGTGTCGCGTCGGCGTTTGGGACGCCTCCGCGGCGCCGCACATCGGCGCAACCGTCCCTAACGCGAAAGCGACAGCAAAGGAGACGGCGAGGCGGCTCGTACCAGGCAAATTCAGCGCAAGCGACATGCGGAGCTCCGGTGAGCGGGATCAGCGCGCGGCAAGACTGGCCTGGGCGCGCGCACGAATGAAATCGAGCAGAGCGGCGAGCCCGTTGCTGCGCGTTGGCGAAAGATGTTTGGCGAGTCCGATCGCAGCAATGTAATCGGCCGGCGTGGCGAGGATGTCTTCGGCGCTACGGCCCGAGTACACCCGTAGCGCGAGATAGATCAGTCCCGAGACGATGGCCGAATCGCTCGCCGCGCGGAAATCCAGTCGTTGTGCATCGCCGTCGGCCACGATCCACACCATCGACTGGCAGCCGAGCAAGCGCTGTTCCTCGGTGCGGAGCTCGTGCGGCAACGGCGGTAGCTTGCGTCCGAGATCGATCAGGTATTGATAGCGCTCGGACCAGTCGCCGAAGTAGCCGAACTCGTCGGCAATGGCGTGCTGGGCCTCGGCGGCGGTGGCTTCGAGCGGGAACATGGCTTCGCTCATCGAGCACGCTTCCATCTGACACCTTGCGGAGTGTCTTCCAGCAGGATGCCTTGCGCCGCAAGTCGATCGCGCAGCGCGTCGGCGCGCGCGAAGTCGCGCGTCTTCTTGGCCACGACGCGCTCGTCCACCAGGGCCTGAATGCGCGCATCGTCGTCACTGCTGGCGCCGCGTGCATACCAGTCCGCAGGGGATTGTTGCAGCAAGCCGAGCGCACGGCCTGCGCCGAGCAATTCAGATTTCAGCCGCAAGCGATCAACCGAATCGGTTGCCTTGCGCGCTTCCGCACCGATGCGCGCCACTTCCGCCAACGCCGCCGGGGTATTGAGGTCGTCGCACAGCGCGGCTTCGACTGCATCCGGAATGGCCGGAGAAGCAGTCACACTCACGTCGGTCAGATCGCGCAGCGTCCCATACAGCCGATCGAGTGTGCGCGCGCTCTGCTCGATCAGCGCATCGGACCACTCCAGCGGCTGGCGATACTGCGCCGACAGCAATCCGTAGCGCAGCGCCTCGGGAGGATGCAGTTCCAGCAGTTCGTGCACGCGCATCACATTGCCGATTGACTTGGACATCTTGGCGCCGGCGAAATTCAGCATGCCGTTGTGCAGCCAGTAGCGCGCGAAGGTCTTGCCGCCGTGGGCGCAGGTACTTTGCGCGACTTCGTTCTCGTGATGCGGAAATTGCAGATCCACGCCGCCGGCGTGGATGTCGATGGTTTCGCCCAGATGGGCGGCACTCATTGCCGAGCATTCGATATGCCAGCCCGGGCGGCCGTAGCTCCAGGGAGAGTCCCAGCCTGGAAGATCGCCCGTGGATGGCTTCCACAGCACGAAGTCCCCCGCATCGCGCTTGTAGGGCGCCACTTCGATGCGCGCCCCGGCCAGCATGTCATCCGGGTCGCGACGCGAAAGCGCGCCATAGGCGTCATAGGTCTTCACCGCGAACAGCACATGGCCTTCTGCCGCGTAGGCATGGCCGGCCGCGATCAGGCGCTCGATCATCTCGATGATGTGCGGGATGTGCGCCGTTGCGTGCGGCTCCACGTCGGGCACGGCGCAACCCAGACGGCCCATGTCTTCACCGTAGGCGGCGGTGTACTTGACGGTGATCGTCGAGATAGGAACGCCCAGGTCGGCTGCCGCGGCGTTGATCTTGTCGTCCACGTCGGTGATATTGCGCGCGTACACGACGTTGTCATGACGCCTGCGCAACAGGTCGGCCAGAACGCCGAACACGACCGGCCCGCGCGCGTTGCCGATGTGAACGTAGTTGTAGACCGTCGGACCGCAAACGTACATCGTGACCCGCGCTGGGTCGAGCGGGTGGAAAACCTCGGGCTGGCGCGTCAGGGTGTTGTAGAGTTTGAGTTGCATGGGGCAGGGGCAGGCTGGCGCGGCGGCAGCGGCGTCAATTGCGGCCGGCGTCGGGGGTTTAACGAAATTCTAAAGCGTGGATTCAGGCGTCGAATGCTTGAATCCCACTCACTACCGGCGTGGTGCGCACATCCCGGGGACACCGGGGCACGTCGCACGACACGGGCTGGCCGTCAGGGAGCACGGCCGCCGCGCACCTCGCCGATCCATTCGGAGCATGCCATGAAAACGATCTTCTCGCCGATCTTCGCCATGAAGATCCTTGTCACGACCGTGGCGATGGTCGGCAGCGTCAACGCCCAGCTTCCGCCGCCGGGTGCGCCGGCCTATGCCCGCGAAAGCGTCAACTTCGGCTACGCCGATGTATTGCGCGTCGACCCGGTGTACGAAATGGTGCGCTTCCGCGAACCGCGCGAGGAATGCTTTGACGAGCCGGTGGAGGTGCGCGAGCGCGGCGGCGGCGATCCGACCGGCGGTACCGTATTGGGAGCGATCATCGGTGGTGTGGTCGGCAATCAGGTTGGAAGCGGGAGCGGCCGGCGGGCCGCGACGGTCGCGGGCGCCATTGCCGGCGGCGCGATCGGGCGCAACGTTGATCGCACCAACGGCGGCCCGGATCGGGTATACCCGGGTTCCGAACGCCGCTGCCAAGTGGTCGATGTGGAACGCGAGGATCGCCGCGTCGCGGGCTACGACGTTGAGTATCGCTACAAGGGCGACGTCTTCGTCTCACGTTTGGATTACGACCCGGGCAACAAACTGCGGGTGCGGGTGTCGGTCTCGCCGGCGGATTGAGGCCCCTCCGCAAGCCCTTCGATACGCCGTGAGGCGTATCGAAGGGCTTGCGGATTCCAGCGGCTGCGCTCTATTGCACTGCACAAGACCCTGTGCAAGACTCCCAACCCATGACGCATTGCCGCGCCAACGCCGATGTCCTGACCACTGCCCGCATGGCGGCCGGCATGACCTCGCGCGCGCGTCGACCGCAACCCGGAAGTATCGCTGGGTAGTGTCGGCACGTTAGTCTTTGTGTCTACTCGAAAACCCAGCCCTGCGCTGGGTTTTTTGTTTTTCAGGCACAAGGATGTGCCAGATGCCGCGAGAGGCAGGATGCCGAAGCGGCGCAGCCAGTAAAAGCCGCATTTCCATTCACCATACGGAAGGTCCATGAAGCATTTCCTCAACACCCAGGATTGGTCGCGCCAAGATCTCGATGCGTTGTTGGCCGAAGCCGCCGCCTTCAAGCGCAACAAGCTCGGCGACCAGCTCAAGGGCAAGTCGATCGCACTGGTGTTCTTCAATCCTTCGCTGCGCACCCGCACCAGTTTCGAGTTGGGCGCTTTCCAGCTCGGGGGTCACGCGGTGGTGCTGGCGCCGGGGAAGGACGCCTGGCCGATCGAATTCGAACTCGGCACGGTGATGGATGGCGACACCGAGGAACACATCGCGGAAGTCGCGAAGGTGCTGTCGCGCTACGTGGATCTGATCGCGGTGCGCGCCTTCCCGAAGTTCGTCGACTGGATATCGGATCGCGAGGACAAGGTGCTGCAGGGCTTCGCGAAGTATTCGACCGTGCCGGTGATCAATCTCGAAACCATCACTCATCCCTGCCAGGAACTCGCACACATACTTGCGCTGCAGCAGCACTTCGGCACGACGGACCCCGGATCGAGTCCGGGGCAGGCTCTGCGCGGCAAGAAATACGTGCTGACCTGGACCTACCATCCAAAGCCGCTCAACACCGCGGTGGCGAATTCCGCGCTCACCATCGCTACCCGCATGGGCATGGACGTGACCCTGCTGTGCCCAACGCCCGACTACGTGCTGGATGAACGCTATATGGACTGGGCGCAGCAGAACGTGGCCGAGAGCGGCGGTTCGCTTGCGATCAGCCACGACATCGAGAGCGCCTATCGCGATGCGGACGTGGTCTACGCCAAGAGCTGGGGCGCGCTGCCCTACTTCGGCAACTGGGCGCCGGAAAAACCGATTCGGGATGCACACAAACACTTCATCGTGGACGAAGCCAAGATGGCGCTCACCAACCACGCGGTGTTCTCGCACTGCCTGCCGCTGCGCCGCAATATCAAGGCCACCGACGCGGTGATGGACTCGAAAGCCTGCATCGCCATCGATGAGGCCGAGAATCGCCTGCATGTGCAGAAAGCCGTGATGGCTGCCTTGGTGCGGCAGTAGTTTTTCTCCTTCCCCTGCTTGCGGGGGAAGGTCGGGATGGGGGCAAGGGTTCGCTCGCATCGTTACGTCCAAACCAGAGCGCCCCCACCCCAGCCCTCCCCCGCAAGCGGGGGAGGGAGGAAAGAGAAAAGCATGAGCCAGAAAGACATTGTCCTCGCCTTCTCCGGCGGCCTCGACACCAGTTTCTGCATTCCCTATTTGCAGGAACGCGGCTGGGCCGTGCACTGCGTGTTCGCCGATACCGGCGGTGTGGATGCCGAAGAGCGCGTGTACATCGAACAGCGCGCCGCCGAACTGAGCGCGGCGTCGCACGTCACCGTCGACGGTGGCCCCGCGATCTGGGACGGCTTCGTCAAGCCCTTCGTATGGGCGGGCGAGGGCTACCAGGGCCAGTATCCGTTGCTCGTTTCGGATCGATATCTGATCGTCGACGCGGCGCTCAAGCGCGCGGCCGAACTCGGCACGCGCGCGATCGCGCACGGTTGCACCGGCATGGGCAACGACCAGGTGCGTTTCGATCTGGCGATCAAGGCCGCCGGCGACTACGAGATCGTGGCGCCGATCCGCGAGATACAGAAGGAACACACCGAAGTCCGCGCCTACGAGCAGAAGTATCTCGAAGCGCGTGGCTTCGCCGTGCGCGCCAAGCAGAAGGCCTACACGATCAACGAGAACCTGCTCGGCCTGACCATGTCCGGCGGTGAGATCGATCGTTGGGAAGC
>JBKJTK010000131.1:0-7173 GCA_046590875.1 Chiayiivirga sp. | reverse complement strand
TCAGCGCCAATCCCACACCACCACTTCCCAGAGCTCGTCGGCGGCCGGGTCGGGGTAGATGTGCAAGGTTTCGAAACCCACCCGTCGATGCGCCCGCAGGGAGCGCGCGTTGCGCTGCGAAATCTCCGTCACGGTGAAGTCGAACTGCGGTGCATACGCCGCGCGCAGTTGATGATAGAGGCCGTCGAAAACGCCCATGCCGCGAAAGTCGCGCGCCACGCAAACCTGGCCCATCACGAACCAGCGCGGGTTGCCCGCCAGCGCCTGACCGCGCCACTGCAATTTTTCCAGCAGCGAAAACATGGGCTGCAGAAGGGGCACTTGATCGCGAAAGGTTTGCGCCATCATCAGGCAGTAGCCAGCCAGTTGCCCGCCTGATTTTGCGACGGCCGAAGGATGGGCACGGTTCATCGCCTGCAGCACCGCGGGGTCGTGTCGCACACTGGTGAATCCATCGCTCGCCGCGGTCGCCGGATCGACGTGGTCGCGGTGGTTTTCCGCCTGCAAGGCGAGGATCAGCTCAACTTCGCGCGGCTGGGTGACGGTGGTGAACTCGAGGGCCATGGTTGCCGGAACACAGAAACTGGGGTGCCTCAGAATGCACTCTTGGCGCTTCCGACGACAGCGGACAAGCCGTGGACTTTGTTGTTCCCACTACCGACCCTCGAAGCCGCTGAGAAAGACCGACGGCGGCGCGCCGGCACTTGGAGCCGGATACACCATGGCTGCCACCGCGCGGTCATCGGTCCGCAACGACGCGCCGCGCCCGTCGCGGTGAACGTAGGAGCGCATCAACGCGTCGTCGACGACACTTGAGGCGACGCAATCCGCGCCTTCACAGGAATGGCCGAAGCCAAGGGTGTGGCCGATCTCGTGCCCCAGGATCTCAGTACCATCCAGACCGCCGTGCCCGTTGAAGACGCACGCAGCGTTGTCCTGCGTGATCACGAAGCCCTCGATCGCGCGGTGAAAGACACGGCCGTCGACGACGCCGGTGCTGGAGGAGGCGTAGGTGCCGCCGATCGCGAGCACGCCGCCGCTCGAGCAATTGTAGCTACCCGCGATATCGTTGCCTGGATCGTTCCATACCACGGCGTTGATGCCATCGGTGCTGTTGTCGCCCAGATCCGACGCGACCGTTCCCCCATAAGAGAGCGCGATGCGACTGCCCGCGTCGTTGTTCCAAGCCGTCAGCGCCGTGCTTACCGCGCCAAACTCGTCGAAAGTCGCACCGACCATGCCGTTGGCGACCCCGCGAAAACTTACGGACTGGTTCGTGTCGAACTGGAACCAGCGCGACGACAATCCATCGGGGAAGCCGCTCGGCGCCAAGGTGTATTTGGCGCCGGATTCCACGTAGTAGTCGGATGCCGCCGTCGCACCCGACGCCGAACGCCGGATCCAGCGTTCGAACCGCGCCGCATCGCGAGCCTTCGAACGCGCATCGGCCGCGGTCTTGTTCAGCGCGTGGCCGCCTTCGAGCTGGCGCACGTAGGACTGCTTGCCGCCGGCGTCATGCAAGCCGAAGAAAATGCCGAGCGACAGCTCCGCCGGCACGATGACGTCGGTACGCTGTCGATTGAAGAAGACCAGCACGCGCTGGCCCGCGGCAAGGCTCGGAATGCCTGGAACGAAGACACGCGGATTGGCATCCGGCAGCGTGCCCGGAAGCTCGAGCATCGCTTCCGAACGCGCCAGACGACCCGCGAGCACCCGCTCGATCACAACGCGATAACGAAGCTGCGGCAGACCGCGCTTCCCGCCAGCGACCGGCGAACCCACCACCGTGCCGACCAGTACGCCATCGGCGCGGCGCAACAACGCCTGGTCGTCGGGCATCACGTAAGTCATGGCTGACACGGCGGATGAAGCACCGAGAGCAGCGCAGAGCATGAGCTTGCTGAAAGTCGAGTTCATGATTCCTCGCAATACGCGCGCATGACCGATGTAAGCGGCGTCGTCGCCGGCAAAGTCAGGATCGGTAGACTCGATTGATTTGTGGGCGCGTGCGCCACGCCAAAAGATGCGCAGGTCGGGAGGTTCAGCGTTTGTTTGGAATGCCCCGGCGCAGCGTGTCGTCGCAAGGGCAGGATCGACGTTGACGGCGTTGACCTGCTGACAGTTCACGATCTGCGCGCGGATTGCCTTTCTCTCACCGCGCCGACTCGAAAAACATCAGCAACACCAGCCGACCGTTTTCCATCGAGTCGCCGAAGTTCTCACCGGCGGTGTGCCACAGCCAAGGGCGGAGCAACAGCAGGCGGTTGAAGCGCATGGGAACGGTCATGCTCGACTCCCAGGCGGCGTGGTCGAGGGAATCGCGCGAGAGGATCTGGGCGACCATCTCGCGCCCGGACGCATAGCCCCACGTCGCGGCTTCCGCATCGTCGTAGGGCGCGCGGTCAGTACCGGTGGCGCGGTGACGAAAGAACTCGGTTCCGCCGCGGCAGTCCTGCGGCCGGCTCAGATAGAGGATGCCGGACCAGTAGGCCGGATCGATGTGGACGCGCATGGTGCCCACGTCGCGCGCCAACGTCATGCGGCATTTGCCGTGCGATTGCAGCGGGTTCACCGCCCGCACGGGTTCTCCGACCAGATGCGACACCGCTTGGTCCAGCCCCGGGATCGTCAGCCGTTCGACCGAATTGCGTCCCGGATACACGCCCTGGAGGTCTGGATACGAGAGGCGCAGCGCGGCTTCGCGTGCGGTGATGGCATCGTCGAGGAAGTCGTCGACCACGATGAGAGATGTCGGCATGGGCCAAACCTTAGTCGCCGCGGGGCGATGCCGGCAACCCCGTTCCGCGCCGGGAGCACACTTTAGGCAGGCGCGTCTCCCAATCCGGGCGGGTTTTACGGATTCATACGCTGACCCCCGCTTCGGTGCGACAATCCCGCCCCCTCCACTCCACCAGGACCACCCATGAAACGTGCCCGCGCTCGCCGTCGCAAGAACCGTCTCCGCAGCAACCTGCGCACCCGCAACAAGCTCTAGGCTGCCGCAAGCGGACCCGCCGGCGCGCCAAGCGCCGATGCGGAGCTCCGGAATTCAGCACTCGCGCCACGAGAACACCAGGGGCCGGAGGCGGGTTGCCGCGTCCTTGCTGCAGAGCTATCGCGAGTAGTGCTGGTTCAGGTGTGCGACCTCCGCGTCGCCACCGTCACCGGCCAAACCCGTCGCTCGCGACGATCACCTCGACGCGACGGTTCTGCTGGCGGCCCGCCGCCGTCGCGTTGGTCGCGACCGGGAAGTCCGGCCCGCGGCCGCTCGCCTTGATCCGCTGCGCTGCGACGCGCTTCGACGTGAGGTAGCTGCGTACTGCATTCGCGCGGCGCTTGGACAGCTCCACGTTATAGGCTCGCTTCCCCGTCGAGTCGGTGTGGCCCTCGATCGTCACGGCCATGTCGGGGTCACGGCGCATCGCCGCAACGAGCTTGTCGAGGGTACGGGCCGCGCCGGGCTTGAGATCCGACTTGCCGACCGCGAACAGCACATCGCCGAGCGTCAGCACGACGCCGCGCTCGGTGACGCGGGTCTGCGCCTGCCCGAGCTCCGCGCGCAACCTCGCGTTCTCATTGCGTTCGTGCTCGGCCTCGATCTCCGCCGCGAGCGCACGCTCGCGCTCCTCGTCGGCCGCAGCGTGTGCGCGCTCGGCTTCGTTCCGCGCCTCCCGGGCGTCCTCCCTGGCCTCTTCGTCGTCTACCACGATGACAGAATCGCCGCGCGGCTCGCCTGACGAGCGACGCAGTGCGACCCGCTCGGCGTGCTCAAGCAGCCGTTCGGCCTCGTCGATATCCTCGGGCTCGATCCGGTCGGGCGGGGCGTCGGCCAGATCCTGGATATATGTCTCGGCCTGCGTCAGCTCGTCGCTGGCGAATTCGACAACGATGTCGTCTGCGCGCAGGCGGTCGAGTTCGTCCTCGAGCTGCGTGACCGCGTCGTCGAACTGCGGTTCGTCGCGACCCCATTGCGCCTGGACGAGGGGTGTCGCCAACAAGGCGGCGAAGAGCAAGATGCGTTTCACGGGATGACTCCTGGGTCGGATAGGCCACCAGCGTCGCGCCCGCGCCCTTAACCCTAGCTGAGACGGTCGGAGCACGGGAGGCAGCGTCACCAGTCCATCTGGTCAAAGTGCTTTGCCGCGCGCTGAAAGGCGCGTAGAAACCGTTCTATCGTCCGTCATTCGTTCCATACGGCGCATCACCATGGTGGCCTTCGATCGCGGGCGCCGAGCCGGCGTCAGAGCGCTTGCGCAAACTCCCGTCGGGACCGATCAACCTATACTGGCTGTTCTCGAACTTTCGCCGGAACCCCCCATGCTCGCCACCCTCGGCACTTCGCTGATCCTCACCACCATCGCCATCGTCGTGACGATCGTCGTCGCCGCCAGTCTGTTCTTCTGGGTCATCGCCCTGCGCCGGGTAGTTCCGGTGAATGAGGTGCACATCGTCCAGACCCGCAAGCACACCGTGTCCTATGGCAAAGGCTTCGACAGCAACACCTATTACGAGTGGCCCTCGCGGATTCCGCTGATCGGTTTGCAGAAGGTGACGCTGCCGGTGTCGAACTTCTCCATCGACCTGCCGGACTACGCCGCCTATGACAAGGAACGCGTGCCCTTCCTGGTGCACGTGATGGCCTTTTTCCGCATCAACGATTCCAACACCGCCGCGCAGCGCGTGGCCTCGTTCCACGAGCTCAAGGACCAGTTGACGGCCATCGTGCAAGGCTCGGTGCGCACCGTGCTGGCCGGGCACGAGATCGACCAGATCATGCTCGATCGCAGCCGCTTCGGCGAAGCCTTCACCAAGGAAGTGCAGCCGCAGCTGGGCGGCTGGGGCGTGGAGGCGATCAAGAACATCGAGCTCATGGACATCCGCGACTCCAAAGACAGCGATGTCATCCACAACATCATGGCCAAGCGTACGTCGGGCATCGAGCGCGAGTCGCGGCTGGTGGTGGCCGACAACACACGACAAGCGGAAATGGCCGAGATCGCGGCCAAGCGCGAGATCGAGATGTCGCGGCAACTGGCTGCGGAGCAAGTGGGTTTACGCACCGCAGAGAAGGACAAGAACGTCGGCGTCGCCAACGAGCAGGCCTCGCAGCAGGTCAAGGTGCAGCAGCGAGAAACCGCGGCCAAGGAAATGGACGTGGTGCAGGTCAAAAACGTCCGTGGCGCAGAGATCAGTCGCGAAGTGGCGGTCATCACCGCCGCGCAGGCGAAAGAAGTCGCCATCGTGCAGGCCGATGCCGCCAAGCAGGTCGCAATCGTGTCGGCCGAGGGCCACAAGCAGCAAACCGTCCTCACGGCCGAAGGCAAACTGGAAGCCGCCAAGCGCAATGCCGAGGGCATCGCGGTGGAAGGCTCGGCACAAGGATCAGCCGAAACCGCGATCCTGATGGCGCCGGTCGACGCACAGATCAAGTTGGCCGAAAAAATCGGCAGCGATCAGGGCTATCAAAACTATTTGCTCGGTATACGAAACATCGAGGCGGTGCAGGCCGTCGGCATGGCCCAGGCCGAGGCGCTCAAGACCGCGGACGTCAAGGTCATTTCCAACAGCGGCACGCCGGCCAAGGGCCTGGCCAGCGTCATGGACCTGTTCTCAGCCGGCGGCGGTACCGCCGTGGCCAGCATGCTCGAAGCCCTGGCGCAGTCGCCGGAAGGCAAGAAGCTGCTCGAGAAGTTCGTCAAACCGGGCGACGAGAAGTAACACGGCCCGGGATAGTGGGGCACAGCAAAGAATCGCGGTTAAAGCCATTAGTCCATTGTTATGCCCCGCTGTTGGCTCTGAAAAACGACGTCGAATCGCAATGCTGAGCGATAAGGCGCATTGCCAACGAACCGACCAGCGTTTGCCAGCAGCATTGACCAGCTTCGCCGTCGGAACTGCGCACGGCCGGCGACAACCTGACCGGCGGCTTTCGACCCCTATGCTGCCGGTCAGACCGCGGCTGAATGCGCTCAGCGTCGTCGACTGGAATCGCAACCATGATTTGTTGGCTTCACGTTCTATGGGTGCTACCCAACAGCTGAAGCGGGACACCTTTGCTTGATTTGACAGTGCAGCCAACATGCCCATACTAAAGGCACTTGGTTCCGCTCGGTGATAGGCAACCGCTGCGGCGGTTCGATCCCTGGCAGCAAACGCACGAAGTAAGTAATCGGACGTCTTGGCGTTTCGATTGACGCCGGAGACGCCTGCAATGAATTCTGCCCGCGCTTGGATGGTGTGGTTGGCCATGTTCTTCGTAGCAGCGTCGGCGCAGGCAGCGCCCGCTGACACGCCCTCGGACTCTTGGCTGGCGCAGGCGCAGCAGGAACTGGTTCGGCGTGAGTACCACGCCAGCGCGACCGATCGCGGCCTGCAAGCGCCGAACCGAGCGCAGAGTTTCCGCACCTACTTTGACGCCGAAGGCGTGGCGCTGGTGACGCGCGATGCCGAGGTCAAGCCGCTGGCAGGCCTGCGCCTGCTCGACTACGGTCGCAAGTATGCCCAGCAGGCCCTCGGCGCTGCCCAGGTCATGACCGATGGCCCACAGGTCACGTTGCGCTGGCCAGCGCTTGAGGCCCGCTACGACAACCGCGCTGACGGTCTGGCGCAGGAGCTTGTGCTGAGCCGCCGCCCGCACGGCCGCAGCGCGCTTAAGCTGGTGTTCGCGTTCGACGGCGCCACCCCGAGAGTCGACGGCAACAGCGTTGCCTTGGCGAGCGTCAACCAACACTTGCGTTGGGATCGGTTCGCCGCCGCCGATGCCGACGGTCGGGCCTTGCCGGTGAGCCTGACTGCTGAGCAAGACCGCCTGACGGTAACCCTCGACGACCACCAGGCGCGCTATCCGATCACGATCAAGTCAGTGCTTACCGGCGTGGCCGATGCACGACTCGAAGCGAACCAGGCGAATGCGGATTTCGGATTCAGCGTAGCCGGTGCCGGTGATGTCAACGGCGATGGCTACGCCGACGTCATCGTCGGCGCGCGTCAATACGACAATGGCGAGAGCAACGAAGGCGCCGCTTTCCTGTATCTCGGCGGCGCCGGCGCCGGCGCCTTCAACGTCAGCGCCGATGCGCGGCTCGAATCGAACCAGATAAATGCGTTTTTTGGTACCAGCGTAGCTGGCACCGGCGATGTCAACGGCGATGGCTTTGCCGACGTGGTGGTCGG